>CATYHY010000194.1 GCA_958407085.1 uncultured Collinsella sp.
GATGGGAAGGTTATTGACGAGGGTCCTGTTGGTTGCTCTGTTGATGTTTGTTGTGATGATTTTCGTTATCTCGATATTGGACTGCCGCCCGAGATTCTTCGACTTAAGGATGCCGGGTATTTGACGCAGGCTGTTGCTGCCTGCGATCGCCTTTTGGAACAGAACCCCGAGCCTTCGCTGGCGGCTTGTGTCCGTGCCGAGCGGTATCGCATGCTCGAGACGCCGCTTCATTTTTCGGTGTCGCGCGATCAGGCTATTGCGATGATTCGCGAGGAGTGGCCAGAGTTTACCGAAGAGCAGTTTGATGACCTGATTAATCGTAAGCGTATTGACTGGCGCTTTATCGATGGCGAGCTGTTCGTTCTCGATAACTTCCTCGATTCGCTTCGCGTGTACCCCAAGGAGGTTCCGGGCCTGTGTCCCGATTCTGCGGACGGCATCGCGCTGCGTAACCAGATGCTCAGGGAGATGGAGTCGCAAAACGGGTTGGCTCGTGCCATCACGCTTAAGGCATCCGTGTCTGTCCCCGGGGCTCTGAAGGGAGAAGCTGTTCGCGCGTGGCTACCCGTTGCTGCCGCCTGTCGTCAACAGTCTCATATCGAGGTTCTCGATATGACGTCGGAGGGCACCGTTGCCTCTGAGAACGTTTCGGCTCGTACAGCCTCCTGGACATCTTCGACTGAACATTCATTCTCGGTGACCTATCGCTATCACATCGATGCCGCCTATTGCGACATCTATGGTGGCGCGCTCCCATCGCATGCGTGCATGGACACGCCGCTGCCCGAGGACACTTCCGAGGATCGTCCGCACGTTGCGTTTACGCCGTACTTGCGACAGTTGACGGAGCGTGTTATAGACGGGCTCGAGGATCCGCTCGATCGCGCTCGTGCTATCTATGATTACCTGACGCAACATATCGACTATCGCTATCAGCCACCGTACCTGCTTTTGGGATCTATTGCCGACGACTGTGCGCATTCGCTCCGCGGCGATTGCGGCGTTATGGCGCTCACGTTTATCACCATGTGTCGCATCGCGGGGGTGCCTGCTCGTTGGCAGAGCGGCCTATATGTTGCGCCCGATTCGGTGGGACCGCACGATTGGGCCGAGTTCTACACACCCCAGACCGGTTGGCTTAACGCCGACGTATCGTTTGGCTCCTCGGCACGCAGGATGGGGGAGGAGTGGCGCCGTCGTCACTACTTTGGCAATCTCGATCCGTGGCGTATGGTGGCCAACGATCGATTCCAGGCTGAGTTTGCGCCTGCTTTCGATGGTATGCGCGAGGACCCCTATGACAACCAGATGGGCGAGGCCTCGGTTGACGGACGTGGATGTCGTAAGCGGGAGATGTTGCGCAAGGTTGAGCTTATCGAAATGCTCGAAGTTCCATTTTCGGACTAATCAACAGAAAGCTGTGATAAACTAACTCACGCATTACGTGCCCGAGTGGCGGAATTGGCAGACGCAGTGGACTCAAAATCCACCGTTGGCAACAACGTGCGAGTTCGAGTCTCGCCTCGGGCACCATACATGCAAGTGAGCGTTCAAGGGGGTCAAGGCCCCCTTTTTCGTGCCGAACTCGCGTGAGCGCGCGGAGTGTTAAGCAAACAGGCCTGTGGCCTGTTTGTAGCGGAGCGTGGCGAGGGCGCCATGCGACCGAAGCCCGGGGCTTCGCGAAGCGAAGTCCCTTCGAGTCTCGCCTCGGGCACCATACATGCACCTGCGCTTCAAGGGGGGTCAAGGCCCCTTTTTCGTGTACGTAATGTGATAGCGCGCGGTACGTGTTATTATTCGCAAGGCGTTGTTCCCGCAATGCCCTAAAGAGGAACCCGAGGGTTCCCACCTTTTGGCGCCAATGAGCAGCTGACTGGTCATACAACTTAGATTCCCTTCCTCATACCGAGGATGTCTATGTGTACGACCTGGTTGCAAAGAAGCGCCGGGTTATTTTTTTATGAATGGAGGTAGGGAAAATAGCTAAGTCTGATGACACCCGCATCAACGACGAGATCACTGCATCTTCGTGCCGTTTGATTGGCGTCGATGGCTCTCAGCTCGGCCTGTTCGCCATCCGCGATGCCCAGCGCGTCGCTGACGATCAGGGTCTCGACCTGGTCGAGATCGCTCCCAACGCGGAGCCGCCGGTCTGCAAGGTCATGGACTACGGTAAGTTCAAGTACCAGCAGGCCATGAAGGCCAAGGCCGCTCGTAAGAACCAGTCTAAGGTCGAGGTCAAGGAAATGAAGTTCCGACCCAAGATCGACGTTGGCGATTACGAGACCAAGAAGGGCCACGTTCTGCGTTTCCTCAAGAAGGGCGCACGCGTTAAGATCACCATCATGTTCCGCGGCCGCGAGATGGCTCACCCGGAGCAGGGTCTTAACGTTCTCGAGCGTCTCGCCGAGGATCTCAAGCCTTACGCTACGGTCGAGTCCAAGCCTAAGATGGAAGGCCGTAACATGCTTATGCTGCTCGCCCCGATTAAGGGCGCCTTCGATGAGGATAAAGCGGCAAGCGATACCAAGTAACTAGTGTTCTGTAACCGATTAAGGAGTATTTCATGCCTAAGATGAAGTCCCACAGCGGCACCAAGAAGCGTTTCCGCAAGACTGGTACCGGCAAGCTTATGCGCGCCAAGGCTTTCAAGAGCCACATCCTGAGCAAGAAGTCCACCAAGCGTAAGCGTGGCTTCCGTCAGGAGACCGAGATCGCCGCTGCCGACCGCAAGGTCATCAAGTCGCGTCTCGCCTAAGTTCGCGTTCCCGTTTTTCGTTTTACCGTCTAGGAGTTGATAGAACATGGCACGTATTAAGCGCGCTGTTGCCGCCAAGAAGAAGCGCCGTACCGTTATGCACCGTGCGAAGGGTTACTACGGTGCCGCTTCGCGTACTTACAAGCATGCTAAAGAGCAGGTCCAGCACTCCCTGCAGTATCAGTATCGTGATCGCCGCAACAAGAAGCGCGAGATCCGTTCTCTCTGGATCACCCGTATCAACGCTGCTGCTCGCCTGAACGACATCTCTTACTCTCAGTTCATGCACGGCCTGAAGGTTGCCGGCATCGAGCTCGACCGCAAGGTTCTGGCTCAGATGGCTTACGAGGACATCGAGTCCTTCAACGAGCTGGCTGCCATTGCCAAGAAGGCTCTCGAGGC
>CATYHY010000195.1 GCA_958407085.1 uncultured Collinsella sp.
GAGGCGGCCGAGCACGAGCACGCGGTCCGTGAGCTGATCGATGGCGTTCGCCACGTAGGCTCCTTTCGAAGGCAGATATAGTTGTGGGGCGTGCCCGCGATTGTAGCATGGAGCGAGAAGAGGCGCTTCAATTCGCCCTCTCTCGACGACCAAAACGGGACCAGCAACCCCCACGACCAAAGGCCCAAAGTACAAGTGAGTAGACTTTACGCGACCTGCAGAGCACACCCAAAACCGCCACCCCTGTGACCTGCGGTTTTACTAGAGCGGATGCACTTTGTGCTCGGCCTGCGCCAAAAAGTCTACTCACTTAGCCCGAATCGAAGCCAAACAGATCAAAATCGAGACCAAATTGATCCAGTCCACCGCAAAAAACGTTTGAACCCGTGCTTCTTGCGGTGAATCGACACTACAAAGCGGCCAAAATGTCGGTCAGATTATCGATAACGGCATCGGCTTGCGATTGATCGAGGTTGACGCCCTCGTGCGGACGCAGCGCCAGGACGCGGGCGCCGGAGCGTTTGCCGGCCTCGATGCCCAAAGGCGAGTCCTCGATAACCAGGCACTCGGCAGGCTCCACCCCCAGTGCCTCCATGGCGCGCAGGTAGATCTCGGGGTCGGGCTTAAACGCGCTGCACTCGTGACCGCTGATGGTGTAGTCCAGCACGTCGGCGATGCCGGCGATCCCCACCAGCTCATCAATCAACTCGCGATAGGACGAGCTCGCGATAGCACACTTCACGCCGCGCTCGTGCAGCTCACGCATCACCGGCTCCGTCTGCTCGTTAAGCAGCTCGGCATACGGAACGGGGTGGACCGGGCTGTAGACCTGCTTGTACTCCACGCGCAGACGCTCGCGCAGCTCAACATCGTCGGGCACCAGCGCCTCCCAAATGGCAGGCTCGTTAGACCCCGAAAGATCGGGAATCTCATCAAAGTGGAACCCCTTCTCTTCCATAAACGCCACGCGGCGGCGGTTGTAGAACCACTCGGTATCGACCAGCACGCCGTCCATGTCAAACAGCACTGCCTTGATCATACGCATCTCCTCCCACCTGCCAAAAAGGGACAGGTTTATTTTGGTAGGTTTTATCTGGGGTTTTGCGACACGACAGACATGCCCTCCCCAGAGCAAAAAAGGGGACGGGGCGCAAACCCCATCCCCTCTCAATCAACCCGTAAGGTCTACTTACTTGTGATTAGTAGGAAAGCTTCCACATGTAGCGACGCATGGTCAGCGGGTGCTGACGGGCCTCGGCGATCTGGTTGCCGTACTCGCGCATAACGGCGAGGTGCAGCAGCGGGTTGAAGTAGGTGACGACGCTCGCGGGCACGGCGTCAGCCAGGCCGTAGTCCTTGGAGTCGATCAGAGCGACCTTGGCGCCCATGCGCTCAAGGAAGGTGAGGGCGCGGGCGTCCATCGGACGGGTAGCACCATCGGACATGAAGAAGACGTAGGGCTTACCCTCGGTGGAAACCTCGAACGGGCCGTGGAAGTACTCGCCGGTGTTGTAGGCGGCGGCGTCGATCCACTGCATCTCGGTGAACAGGAAGGCGGCGTGAGAGTAGGCCATCTTCTCGGAGGCACCGGAAGCCATGAAGTAGATCATCTTGTCGTCCTTGAAGTCCTCGGCGAACTTCTTGGCGAGCTTCTTGCAGTGCTGAGCGGCGTTCTCGCAGAGATCGAAGATGTTGGTGAGGCCGGTGATCATGTCCTCGTAGTGGTCATAGCCCTCGGTCTGCTGAAGGATCTCGAGAGCAAGAGCGATGGCATAGCCGGGCTTCTCGCACTTGGCAGCGTAGTTGGCGTGGAAGCCGTGAACGATAACGTGGTCGGCGTCGACGGTCAGAGCGGAGCCAGGCTTGTTGGTGAGGGAGACGACCGGGCAGTTGTGCTTCTTGGCGGTCTTGTTGGCCTCGACGGTCTCGGGCGTGGAGCCACCGAGGGAGCAGGTGATCACGAAGGTGTGCTCGTTGACCCAGGAAGGCGTGTCGTAGTTGAACTCGTTAGCGGTGAAGATCTGAACGTTCAGTTTGTCCGTGTTGTTGGCCAGGAAGTACTTGGCGGGGTACAGGTCGGACATGGAAGCACCGCAGCCGACGAAGGCGACACTGTGGATCTCGTGGTTGGACAGGACGTCAGCGACGATCTGCTTAGGGAGGTTAAGGTCGATCTCGTACATCTGACACATTCCTTTCGATTTTTGCGGCGCCACATTGCCGGGCGCTCGCAGGGTTACCGTGATTTGGACCGAGTCGCCGGCCCGTTGAGGATGCGACAAAGGGACTGTCCCATTGTCGCATTTTGGGGATGGAAGCCTGCCTGGGGTATGGGATGCCAGGCAGGCCCCCGGGGGAAAGCGGTTAGGCGCTTGGTCGCGACTAGGCCAGGATGCCGGCCGCGGAGAGGGCGATGCCGCCCACGATGGCGATCACGAGAAGCCAACCGGTGTTGACGTTCTTCTTGATGAGCCAGTACATAAGGCCGGTGAGGCCAAGGGAGATCATCTGGGGCATCATGCCGTCCAGGATGTCCTGGATAACGACGGTGCCCTCAGCGAACTGCAGCGGGGTGGTGGCGCCGATCAGCGTGGCGATCATGCCGCCCACGGACATAAGACCCACGATGCCGCAGACATACATGAGCTTCTCCATGAGGTCGCCGCCCTGGAGCTTGCTCAGGTACTGGTGGCCGCCCTGATAACCCATCTTGGCAGCGAACCAAGTGATCAGCACGGAGGGGACGATGGAGATGAGCATGGCCAGGATCGGGCCCATGATGGAGCCCTGCTGAGCCAGCTGAACGCCCAGGCCAAAGGCGATAACGCGGATGGTGCCCTGGAAGAAGGAGTCACCGATGCCGGAAAGCGGACCCATGAGGGAGGTCTTGACCGCGTTGATCGAATCGGGATCGAAGTTCTCGGGATCCTTGGCGTACTCCTCCTCCATGGAGGCGGAGAGGCCCAGGATGAAAGCGCTCGTCTGCGGGGTGCAGTTGTAGAACGCCATGTGACGGTGGTAAGCCTCTTTCTTAGCAGCGAGCTGCTTGGGGTCGGACTCGTCCGGATAGAGGCGATCGAGCGTGGGAACCATACCGTAGAGGAAGCCCATGTTCATCTGACGCTCGTAGTTCCAAGAGGCCTGGATGG
>CATYHY010000196.1 GCA_958407085.1 uncultured Collinsella sp.
GCCACGATGCGACGTTGATACGCCCTCACCAGCAGCGAGATACCAAAGTTGAGCACAAAGTACATCGCAAACACCAGGCCGTAGAGCATAAGCACCTGCGACAGGTCGATCGCATGGGCCATCACGACATTTGCCGTGTACATGAGCTCGGCCACGTTAATGCCCGAAAGATACGAGCTGTCCTTAATGACGGTCGTGCACTGGCTAAACAGCGCCGGAATGATCGTCTTAAACGTCTGCGGCAGAATGATGTAGCGCATGGTGGCAAAGAAGCCGAAGCCCTGGCTCTGCGCCGCCTCAAACTGGCCGCGCGGAATCGAGTTGAGGCCGCCGCGCACAATCTCGGCCATAACAGCGCTGGTAAACAGCGTAAAGGCGATGGTCGAAATCACAATGTCCAAACCCTGCACCGTAAAGTAGATAAACAGAATCCACAGCAGGTTCGGCGTGCAACGGAACAGCTCGATATAGGCGCTCACCAAAATACGGAACGGGCGGGGCGCATAGCTTTTAACGAGCGCCAGCACCGTGCCAAAGATGAGCGAGAAAAAGATCGACAGCGCCGAGATCTCGATTGTCTTAACAAAGCCGCCCCAGATGTAGAGCAGGTTCGTCGCGTTGAAGATTTCCATGCGCTAGGCCTCCTCTACGTTGTCGAGCCCCAGCTCGGCCAGGCTCACACCGCGCGGACGCTCCTTTGAGCGGCGCTCGAGCCACTGCACCAGCATGGCGAGCGGAAAGCAGATGATGAAGTACATAAGGCAGCAGACGATATATCCCTGCAGGTACCCGTACAGACTCACAAAGTTGTCGGAACGGTACATAAGGTCGCCGCCGGCCACGAGCGCCAGCACCGACGTGTTCTTGACCAGGTTGAGCGCCTGGTTACACAGCGGCGGCAAAATGATCTTGAACGTCTGGGGCAGCACGATGTACCAGTATGCCTGCGCGCGAGTGAAGCCCTGGCTCTGGGCCGCCTCCATCTGACCGCGCGGAACCGCCTCGATACCAGTGCGGATGACCTCCGAAATGTAGGCCGCGTGATACAGGCCCACGCCCAAGAAGCCCAGCACAAACGGCGCGATGCGCACCGGCTGGTCGGCACCGGTTATGGCCTGCAAAAACTGCGGACCGGCCATGTACATAAAGAGCACCTGCACGGGCAGCGGGGTGTTCTGGTAAAACTCCACGTACACGCGGCTTATGGCGCGCAGCACGCGCGAACGGGTGGTAGAGAACACGCCCAGCAGCGTGCCCAGCACCAGCGACAGCAGCAGACCGGCAACGACCACCTGCAGTGTCACGCCAAAGCCCTCCCAGAAGGGCCCCATGTTTTGAAATGTCGTCGACCAGCGGTCGGCGTCAAACAATCCTTCGAGCATTTGATTCCTTCCTTGGACGATGCGCCTATACAAGACCCCAGGTCTTGACCTCTTGGTCGAGCCAGCCGTCGGCCAGGCGATCGCAAATCACCTGGTCGACCACGGCCGAAAGGTCGCAGCCCTTCTTGGTCGCCACGCCGTAGCCCTGCTCGCCAAACTTGATCTCGGGCTGCAGCAGCTCAACGGTCTCGTTCATGTAACCGGCCAGCGTGGAGCGGTCCATGGCAAAGACGTCGATATTGCCGGCATCGAGCGAACTCTTGATGATGGGATAGCCGCTAAAGGCCCTAAACTCGGGCTTGCAGCTAAAGCCGTTGTCCTTGATCATCTGCTCGATCAGGCCCTGCGTGGTAGCACCCTGGCTCACGCCGATGACCTTGCCGTCCAGGTCCTCAATCGAGGTAAAGCCCGAACGCTTCTTGACCATGAGTCCCACGTAGTCGGTGCGGTACGGCGTCGAGAAATCCCAGCTCTTCTTGCGCTCGTCGGTGATGGTGTAGGTCGCCGCGACCACGTCAAGTTGGCCGTTATCGATCAGCGGGCCGCGCGTCTTGGGCGTTACGTCGGTAAACTCGACAAGCTCCTGGGCGCGAGCCTCCTTGTAGCTCACGCCAAAGACGGCAGCGGCGATTTGGTAGCACAAATCGACTTCCATGCCCTCAAAGCGGCCCTTGGCGGTGTCGTAATAGCCATAGCCGGGAACGTCCTTCTTAACGCCGGCATTCAGATGGCCACGCGACTTGATGGCCGCAAGCTTGGACCCCTTGTCGGAACCCTCGCCGCTGGTGGAGTTGCCGCAACCGGTAAGCGCGGTCCCCGTCAGCGCAAGCATGCCGGCGCCAGCCAGCTGCAAAAAGTGACGGCGCGACACGGCCGCCCTCGTCATATCCGTCATGTCCATCACCGCGCCTAGTGCAGAATCTTGGACAGGAACTCGCGGCAGCGCGGGTTCTCGGGGTTGTCGAAGAAGTGCTCGGGCGTGCCCTCCTCCAGAATGCGACCGTCCTCCATAAAGATGACGCGGTCGGCCACCTGGCGCGCAAAGCCCATCTCGTGCGTCACGCAGATCATGGTGATGTCCTCCTGCGCGAGCTCAATCATAACGTCCAGAACCTCCTGGACCATCTCGGGGTCGAGCGCCGAGGTCGGCTCGTCAAACAGGATGATGGGTTGCTTGGTGCACAGGGCACGGGCGATGGCGATGCGCTGCTGCTGACCACCCGAGAGATTCTGCGGATACTCGCCGGCCTTATGCGCCATGCCGACGCGCTTGAGCGCGGCAATGGCGATCTCGGTCGCCTCCTCCTTGCTCTTCTTTTGCAGCTTGATGGGCGCGAGCGTCAGGTTGCCCAGCACCGTCATGTTGGGATACAGGTTGAACTGCTGAAACACCATGGAGCTATACTTGCGAGCCATCTCCAGGTGATTCTTTTTGGTGAGCGGCGTACCGTCGATGACGACCTCGCCCGACGTGGGTTCCTCCAGATAATCGACGCAACGGATGAGCGTCGACTTACCCGAGCCGGAAGGCCCGATCATTACGAGCTTCTCGCCGCGCTTGACGGTGAGATTGATATCTTTGAGCACATGCAGGTCGCCAAAGTACTTGTTGAGATGCTTGATCTCGATCATGTCTGCCATGAATGTCCCTTCCCTGCGTTTACACGAGTTGAACTATTGTACGGAAAGAACCGCATTTCCGCAGCCCACACTACATTCCCGTAAAGAACCCGCAACCTTTAACCCACTCATTGGGGACAG
>CATYHY010000197.1 GCA_958407085.1 uncultured Collinsella sp.
TCGCCGCGATGTAGCTGCCAGGTGCCGTCTGCCGCCTGGCTTGTTTTGGCGTAATGTCCCGTTGCGATGTAGTCGCAGCCCATGTCCAGCGCCGCATCGAGCAGCGCGCCAAACTTAATGTGGCGGTTGCAGATAATGCACGGGTTGGGCGTCAGTCCCTCCTGGTAGGCGTTCACAAAGCGCTCGATAACGTTGCGGTCGAACGTCTGCTGCAGGTCGAGCACATGATGGGGGATCCCCAGACGCTCGGCGACGGCCTTTGCGTCGGCGATGTCGCGGTCGACCTTACTCATGCCCGTGATGGGATCGGGTGCGGGGCAGGTGAGGCGCATGGTGGCGCCGACGCATTCGTAGCCCTGGCTTTTGAGCAGGTACGCGGTCACGCTGGAATCGACGCCGCCGCTCATGGCGACGAGCACGCGCTTGTTGTGCATGGGGAGGTTCTCCTTGGTGGCATGTGGCCAAAAAAGAAAAGCGGCGCGGGAGGCTGGTTCCGCGCCGCAGACATTGTAGCAAGTTCGGACGTCTCGTGGGACACCCTAACGAGATGAGCTCAGGCCGCCAGAAGAGAGGGTAGACCGGCGTGCCTTGGGCCTATCGACAAGTGACGGGCCCTTAGTCCTGGAACAGTGCCGTGGACAGGTAGCGCTCGCCGGTGTCGGCAAGCAGGGCCACGATGGTCTTACCCTCGTTCTCGGGACGCTTGGCCAGTTGCAGTGCGGCCCACACGGCGGCACCGGACGAAATGCCCACGAGCACGCCCTCCTTGTGGCCCACGGCGCGGCCGGTGGCAAAGGCGTCGTCGTTCTCGACGGGGATGATCTCGTCGTAGACCTGGGTGTCGAGGACGTCGGGCACAAAGCCGGCGCCGATGCCCTGGATCTTGTGCGGACCAGCCTGGCCCTTAGAGAGCACCGGGGAGGTGGCGGGCTCGACGGCGACGACCTTAATCTCGGGGTTCTGCTCCTTGAGGAACTCGCCCACGCCGGTCACGGTACCACCGGTGCCAACGCCGGCGACGAAGATGTCGACCTGACCGTCGGTGTCGTCCCAGATCTCGGGGCCGGTCGTGGTCTTGTGAATGGCCGGGTTGGCGGGATTCACAAACTGGCCGGCGATGATGCTGTTGGGAGTCTCCTTCTGCAGCTCCTCGGCCTTGGCGATAGCGCCCTTCATGCCCTTGGAGCCGTCGGTGAGCACGAGCTGCGCACCGTATGCCTGCATCAGCTTGCGGCGCTCGACGGACATGGTCTCGGGCATGGTGATGATCACCTTGTAGCCGCGAGCCGCCGCCACCGAGGCGATGCCGACGCCGGTGTTGCCGCTCGTGGGCTCGATGATGGTGTAGTCGCCGCCGCGCACGAGCTTGCCTGCCTTCTCGGCCTCGTCAATCATGTTCTTGGCGACGCGGTCTTTAACGGATCCGGCGGGGTTGAAGTATTCCAGTTTGACGAGCACGCGAGCCTTGAGGTCCTCGTCGCCCTCAAAGTGGGTGAGCTCCAGAAGCGGGGTGTGGCCGATAAGCTGATCGATGGACGTGTAAACCTTGCTCATGGTGAACCTCCAAAGTGTTCAAATGACTGGATACCGTGTGGTTTTACGGTGTGTGTAGCAGCGAAACCCACAAACCTTATGGGTTGTTCGTTTTGCTGTTGGCAAGCATAGTAGACAGTAAAGCCTAGTAACGCAATAGGAAATAGAAGATTATTACGAGTCGATTAACCATCTTGACCGGAACGGGTATTTTCAAAACCAATATTTCGGCTAGAATTTCTACGGACTAAATGACCGAAAGGCAGCACTATACATGTTGGTTTCTACTAAGGGCAGATATGCCCTGCGCGTTATGGTCGATCTGGCCGAGCACCAGGCAGCCGGTCGCATCCCACTCAAAGAGATCGCGGCGCGACAGGGGATTTCCGAGAAATATCTCGAGAACATTTTGGCTACGCTCGTGCGCGCCAACATGCTCTCGGGCATGCGCGGCAAGGGCGGCGGCTATGTGCTCACGCGCCCGCCCGAGCAATACACGGTGGGCGAGATCTTGCGCCTGACCGAGGGCAGTCTGGCGCCGGTCGCCTGCCTGGATGGCGACTGCAAGGGCTGCTCGCGCTCGGATGAGTGCCCCACGCTCGACGTGTGGAAGAACCTGGACAAGCTCATCAACGACTACCTCGACGGTGTGACACTCGATCAACTTGTCGCTCCCAACCATGGCTACGACTACGTCATCTAACCCACACCTGCCATTTGGGGACGGGGTAGAAATGGTAGATTCTCTCGCCCTTTGAGACTTGACAAATAAGAAGGCCGCCCATTTTTGCGATGGGCGGCCTTCGTTTTGGGCTGTTGAGACGGGCACGGCCGGAATGGCCGTTTTAGTCCTCGGCGATGCTGTCGAGGATGCTGCGCGTGATGGATACCAGGATACTGCCCATAAAGGCCGATCCAAAGCTGGCGATGGAGATGCCCGCGCCCAGCAGATTGACCGACAGGTAGCTGGCCAGCTCGAGCATAAAGCTGTTGACTACGAGCTGAAAAACACCAAGCGTAATAATAGTGAGCGGCAGTGAGATGACGGTCAGGAACGGTTTGACGAACGAATCGACAATGTTCAGGAACAGTCCCACAAAGGCAAAGCAGACCCAGGTCTCGGCAAAGCCGAAGGGTTGGATACCGGGGACGAGGAACGTGGCGATCGCGATGGCGATCGAGGTGAAGAGCCAGTTAAGCATAAAGCGCATGGCGTGAATCCTTTCTTGCGCCGGGATTGCTGGCGTCGCGTGAAGCGGCTTACGGCGGCGACCTGGATGGTTGCGCGGGCGCGCCGCGGTGTTTGGGCGCCCATTGTCTCAAATATTCGTGGAGCTTACGTGCGCATATGGTTTCTAAACGGCGTTCGTCCTGAAAAACGCGCCGCTGGCAGAGAGTCTTGTCGCTTTAGTTTGGTGGTGTGCTACACTGCTACGGGCAAAAGCCACAGGCGTTGCCCTATTGCATAGAACGGGTGAACGATGCCCGATGTCAGTATCAACTTCGATGCCTTTTGGCGGGTTTGGCGGTGATCGATGAATATCGAGAACATGTTTGACAAGCCTGATGTCAAGCAGCTGGTCCACGCATTTAG
>CATYHY010000198.1 GCA_958407085.1 uncultured Collinsella sp.
AGCGGCATGGTATAGGGCGGCAGATCGAGCAGCTCGGCGACTTCCTCGGCATTCTCGACGATATCGCCGATGTAGCAGCTCCCCAGCCCCAGGGCCTCGGCGGCAACCACGGCGTTTTGCGCGGCGATCACGGCATCCTGAGCCGCGATGGCAAAGTCGCCCAGACCCGGCGCGCGGCGGGGCGCCTTGCCCGTACGCTCGACAAACTCGGGCTCAAAGCAGCCCACGTGCTCAAACAGATCGATCCACTTGGCATAGTCGACCACAAATATAAGTGCCCAGGGCACCTTGGCGATCATGGGCTGGTGGTCGCACAGGTCGGCCAGGCGGTCGAGCGTTGCCCGCTCGCGGACGCTCACGATGGAATACATCATCATGGCGCCCGCCGACGGCGCGCGGCTCGCCGCATGCAAGATCGCCGCCCGCTGCTCGTCGGTCACCGCCACGGGACGGTCGTCGTCATCACGCGCGAAGGCACGCGTGGACGAGCGGTGTTCCAAGATGTCCAGCGCCGCGTTGCCCGTAGTCTCGACCGGATAGCCGCCCGCGTCCACGCCCACAGCTCCGCCGCAGTACTCGGTGCCCGTCATACAAACCTGCTCGCCCATAGCTCTATCCTCGCTAATTCTTTAAGAAGCCTTTACGTTTCCGTGTAATTCCCGTCCATTATCGCGCAGGCCGCCACTACATTGCGCCACACCGCCACACGTGCGCGTTAATATGGCTGGTTGTTGTGCGCAGCCACCAATTGCAGCGCATATCTTGGTAACAATCGGGTAAACCTCCGCTTTCGTACGTTTTAGTTTGTGAGGAGTCTCAGCATGTTCGCTGCCGCCATCTCGCTCGTCGGTCTTGCGGCGACCGTCTACCTTGTCTTGCGCGAGGCCAAGGCCATTCGCGCTCAGTCGGGCACCGTTGCCAAAAGCGCTCTTGGGTGGAGCGTCGCCTTCGGCCTGTTCCAGCTCTTTTTGACCATTTGGGGCGCCATTGGCCTCGTCGCCCAAAACGAGCCGCTCGCCTTTGTGATGCTCATCCTGACCAACGCCATCCTCACCGGCTGCGCTTGGGCCAGCATCGCACGCGACCGCATCGCCCCGCGCGTCTTTGCGTTCGCCAAGCCCGACGCCCCCGCCCCCACCGGCAAGCTCGCCCGCCTGCGCGGCGCCTTTGTGGGCAAACCACTCGTCGCCGCCGTCCTGTGCCTGCTGCTCGCCGGCGTCTTTGCGCTGCTGGGCATGGAGGTCTCGTCCAACCACGACTTTACCTGGGTCTACCCCCTGTGCATCCTGCTCGAGTGGGCCATCATCACCGTGCTCATGGTCGGCCTGTTCTTCCTGTTCCAGCGCCACGGCGTAGCTCCCGCGGTCCTGGCCTTTGCCCTCTTTGTCCTGGGCATTGCCGAGTTCTTCGTCATCACGTTTAAATCCATGCCCATCCAGCCGGGCGACCTTTCGGCCATCTCCACCGCCGCCGCGGTCGCCGGCACCGGCTACACCTTCTCGATCTCACTGTTCTGCGTGCTGTCCATGGGCTTTACCGCCATCGCCATGCTGCTGTGTGAGTACGCCGGCCTGGTGGCACCGCACCGTCAGAAGGGCGCCGCCAACGCCAAGCGCATGCTGCTCACCAACCTGCTCGTCGCCGTACTGTGCCTGGGCGGCGTGACCGCGCATGTCACGCTCATCGACTACTACAACACCCTCGGCATCACCGTCTACACCTGGCGCCCGCTCGAGAGCTACTGGCGCGAGGGCTACCTGCCCGCCTTTATTAGTGCAGCGCAGTCCATCAAGCCGCCCAAACCCGCCGACTACTCCGTCGACGATGCCAAGGCCACGCTCAAAAAGTACGCCAAGGCCTACGACAAGTCCGACGCGGCCAAGAGCGACGAGCGCGCCGCCGCAAAGGAGCAGTTCGATAGCGAGAAGCCCACGGTCATCGCCATCATGAACGAGACGTTCTCCGACCTGTCGATCTACCAGAACATGCGCGCCGGCTACGAGGGCCCGCAGTACTTTAAGAGCCTGTCTAACTGCCTCAGCCGCGGCAAGCTCTACGTGAGCGCCTACGGCGGCGGTACCGCCAATACCGAGTTTGAGTTTATGACCGGCAACTCTATGGCCAACCTGGGCTCGGGCGTGTACCCCTACACCATCTACAACATGGAAACGACCGGTAATCTGGCAGAGCAGTTCAAATCGCTCGGCTATTCCACCACGGCCATGCACCCCAACCACGCGACCAACTGGAACCGCGAGAACGTCTACAAGGACTTTGGCTTTGACCAGTTCCTGTCTATCAACGATTTCCAGGGAGCCGACACCCTGCGCGGCATGGTGACCGACCAGGCTACCTACGACAAGATTCTTGAGCTGCTCGACCAGAACGCCGATCCGCAGTTTATCTTCGACGTGACCATGCAGAACCACTCGGGCTACGATACGGGCCTGCTGCCGGTCGACAAGCAGATGCACCTGAACATCGACACGACCGACCTGGACGCCAAGACCGTCGAGGACGGCACGCTATCCGATGTCGACGAGTATGTCTCGTGCATCGAGCAGTCCGACCAGGCGCTGCGCTACTTCCTCAACGCCTTGAGCAAGCTCGACCGCAAGGTGGTCGTGGTGTTCTGGGGCGACCACCAGCCGTTCTTCCCGTCCAAGTTCAATGACAAGTGGTTTACCGGCGAGGACGACGCTACGCATCAGGAGCGTCTGTGGCAGACCGACTACATCATCTGGGCCAACTACGACGTTGCCGGCTGCGACCAGACGAGCGAGGTCGACGACCTGTCCACCAACTACCTGTCCACGCAGCTTATGCAGCTGATCGGCGCACCGCTGACCGACTACCAGAAAGCGCACATGACGCTGCGCGAGTCGCTGCCCGCCATCAACTCGGTCGGCTACGAGGACGCCAGCCTGCGCTGGGCGCTCTCCTCCAACGTCACCGGTGACGACGCCGCCGCGGCAGCCGCCACCAAGGCGCGCGAGGATTACGCCAAGATGCAGTACTACGAGATGTTCCGCGACGGCAAGAACGTGTACACCGAGCACTTCCAGACCGAGGC
>CATYHY010000199.1 GCA_958407085.1 uncultured Collinsella sp.
CGAGCGGGGGCTCCTGTCGTTTCCGTGCCCCTGGATTGGGTCATAGTGTCTGACTCTGCCATAACATCGGCATTTCTTTGGTTGTCGATGTGGTCGTTGGGGACGTTCTTGTTCGACTGGTCGTTTAAGAACGTCCTCAATGACTACCTTGCATCAATCTAATAAGTTGCGGTGAGATAGTTCTTGAATTGGCCTTTTTGGGCTAAACAGGAACTATCTCACCGCAACTGCGTTGAGCGTTTTTTTGGCGGCTGGTTTACTTGCTCGCGAACAGCCAGACTAGGATGATCACCAGGATTGCGGCGACGATGCAGACGATGGCGCCGGTGAATTTGATGCGTGAGTCGCGGGTGCGCTCGCGCACCGCGTCCTCGGTGGCCTCGAGCTGGGCGACTTCTCGCTCGGTCTCGGCGTGTTCGGCTTTGTCTCGGGCCAAGGATCCTGCAAGCGACTCAGTGATCTCTGGATGGTCATGTACCTCGGTCGCCTGCTCGATGATCGACTGTGCATGTGCGGCATCTGCTTGGGCGTTGGCGATGCTTTGCTCTTGGTCGCGGCGTGCCTTGTCCTCGGCGGCGATCTTCTCGCGCAGTTCGCGCTGGCGCGTCGTGGCGGCAGTTTTCGCCGTCTGCAGCTCGTCGCGCGCGGCATCAGCCTCAGTCGTCACGGCTTGGTGCGCGCGTTTGGCTTCGGCAATGGGGGCTTGAGCCTGCTCGACGGCCTGCTCGGCTGCGGCAAGCGAGTGCTCAAGGTCGGCGGTGATGCGCGGGACATCTTCTTCGGCTTTACGCAGGGCATCTGCCGTGTCGGAGATCTGCATCGAGAGCTCGCTGGTGCGCACCGTATAGTTGGCGGGATTTGCCGAGGGATTGCGTTGCAGCTCGGCATACTCATGACGCAGCGTCTCGAGCTGGGCGCGCGTGGCGTCGACGGTTTGTTGTGCGGCGGCAATGCCGGCGTCTCGCTCGGCCTGCACCTTGTCGCGGATGCGCTTGGAATCCTCAAGACGTCGAACGAGGCGGTTGCCGGTCTCGCGCGAGCTTGCCTCGCGGGCCTCCACGGCGTCGAGCGCGGCCTTCAGACGGAGCTCGGTCGCGTCATCCTCTGTCTTCATTTGTTCGAGCTGACTCTTGAGCTCTGTCGCTTTGGCGGCGTGGGCATCACGGTCAATCTCGGCTGCCGCAGCGGTCTTTTGCGCTGTGGCGATCGCCTGACGCTGGTCGGCGACGATCTGGTCGTAGCGGCCTGCGATATCCTGGCGCGTCTCGAGCTCCTCGGTCTGATCGACAATGCGCTGCTCAAGTTCGGCCAGGTGGGCGCGGGCATCGGCAAGTGCCTTTTTCGCGGCGTTCATCTCGCGCATGGCCGAGGCGCCCTGGGCAATAAAGGTGCCCACGGCGTTCGCGGTGTTCGAGACAGCGGTCCCCAGATCGCGGTTCGCGTCGGGGGAGTGCGGGGCGATCGGGCGAGCGGTGTCGACAGCGTCCGCATCGGCAGCCTGCGGCGCGGCGATATTGCCGGTACCGCCCTCGACCACAGAAAAGCCCGCTGCGTGCGGATCGACCGCATCGGCGCCAATCGTGGGGTGCTCGAGCTGCAGAAACGAGGGCATGGTGCTGCCCTGGTCGGCAACGGGGGTCTCGCCGGGTACAAAGGTCGAGGCCGCCTCGGCGGCCTCCTCTTCCTCGGCATCAATATCGGCATCGGCCACGGCGTCTTTCATCGCTTTGACGGCATCCATCATGGAGTCCATGACGGCATCGAGCTCTTCTTCCGAAGACACCTCGATGGGGCCCGCTGCTTGCGGGGCGGGGTCCGTGTCAGGTTCGGCATCGCTCGGCTCCGGCTGCTCGCTTTCATCATGCTCGACAGTATCGTCTGTGTCTGTTGCCTTATCCGCACCGGCGTGCGCATCTGCGGTGGCGGGCGCATCGGTGGAGGCGTCGACGCAGGTAGGAGTATCGCAGTCGTCGACGGCGTCTTCGGAATGATCAATATGCTGCTGAGTCTGGGGGTCCAGCTCGTCTGTCATAGGCATGTGCTCCTCATCGTTGTTTGTCACCCTATGATAAAGTCTCGCGCCGACATCCCACGCGCTGCAGCAAAGTTTCAAAACGTGTTCGATGGCTCGATCTGATAACGATAACTCGGCCGCTTTATCCAGTTTGTACTTGACAATCCCTTCGCCGAACGACGTGGTGCCGTTCGCCTACCGCGGTCTTTTATTTTCGCTTGAACACGCTAAAGTTGCATCTCAGCTTTTGGCGCGTGAAGTTGGATACGCGCAGTCGGCGGGCGTGCCCGTCGCGATTTGAAAGGACTTTGTATGGGACTTTTCACTGGTAAGACCGTGATCGTCACCGGCGGCGGCAAGGCCACGCTTAAGGACGGTTCCGCTGGCTCCATCGGCTACGGCATCGATATCGCATTTGCCAAGGAGGGCGCGAACCTCGTCATCACCGGCCGCAACGTCGCCAAGCTCGAGGCCGCCAAGGAGTCTCTCGAGGCCGAGTACGGTGTCAAGGTTCTGCCTGTTCAGGCCGATGTCTCGGCTGGCCAGGATAACGAGGCCGTTGTCCAGAACGTCATCGACAAGGCCATTGAGGAGTTCGGCCGCATCGACGCCGTCGTCAACAATGCTCAGGCCAGCGCCTCGGGTGTGACCATCGCCGACCACACTATGGACCAGTTTAACCTGGCCATTTACTCCGGTCTGTATGCCACCTATCTGTACATGCAGAAGGCCTATCCGCACCTGAAGGAGACCAAGGGCTCCGTGGTCAACTTTGCCTCGGGCGCCGGCCTGTTTGGCAACTATGGCCAGTGCAGCTATGCTGCCGCCAAGGAGGGCATCCGCGGCCTGACCCGCGTTGCCGCCAACGAGTGGGGCAAGGACGGCATCAACGTCAATATCGTTTGCCCGCTTGCTTGGACCGCTGCGCTCGAGAACTTCCAGGATGCTTACCCCGAGGCTTTCAAGGCCAACGTCCACATGCCGCCGGCAGGCCACTACGGCGACGTCGAGAAGGAGATCGGCCGCGTGGTCGTTCAGCTCTGCGGCCCCG
>CATYHY010000200.1 GCA_958407085.1 uncultured Collinsella sp.
GCATGAGCGCGGGCACCTGGTAGCAAATGGACTTGCCGGCGCCCGTGGGCATAACGCCCAGCGCATCGCGACCGCCAAGGATCGCATCGACCATACGGTCCTGTCCCGGGCGAAACGAGGTGTAGCCAAAATAGGCGCCGAGCGTGTCGAGCGCCATCTGCTGCATGCTATCGGTCATGGTTTCCTAACGTCCAAATCATCTGCCGCCGATTATACGCCGCCACGCGGACCGGTGCCGCGCGGCTGCCGGCCACGGGCAACGCAATCCAAGGCGAATGAGCGTGGATTTTTGGACACTTTCCGGATGAGCGTGGATAATCTCCCACTTTGAACCCGTCACCAGCCAAAAACGGGAGATTATCCACGCTCATTCTATGGGTAGTCATTGGGGACGTTCTTGAATGACTAGTCGTTTAAGAACGTCCCAAACGACTAAGCTCTTGACAAGCGCGGAAACGTCGCTGGTTGAGCATAAGTCAGCGAAAACGCCCCTAAGCGAGCAAGGTGACGTGAAAGAGGAGGGAAGCGTACTTTGGTACGCGACCGACGATTGAACGTCAGATTGCCGCTTAGGGGCGTTTGCAGCGTCGATCGGTCCGCCGTTCGTTAGAACGGCGGAGCCAAAGGCGCAGCGTCGGCCCGTTACGCGGTTTGGTAAAACCGCGTAACTTACATGACCATAACGTAGCGCGATCCCACGTAGTACTGCTTACCCATCAGGACCGGCTCTCCATTGGGACCGGTAAAGCTGGCACGCAGGTTGAGCAGCGGATCGTGCGGAGCAATGCCCAACTCGGCCGCCTGCTCGGTATTGGCACGAACGGCCTCGACCGTGCGGTAGCCAACCGAGACAATCGGGATTCCGCCAACACGCTCGACCTCGGCAAAAATCGACTTGTCCTCAAGGTCGGCTGTCAACAGTTCACGGTAGGCGTCAAACGGCACAAAGACGTTCTCCTCAAAGATGGGCTCGCCGTCGGCCGTGCGCACGCGCTTGATATGCAGCAGCAGCGCGCCCTTCTGCAGGCCAAAGAACTCCATCTCGTTTTGGCGCGCCGGAACAATCTGGCGATCGACCACATGTGCACCGGCCTTCATGCCATTGTCGGCACACAGCGCGGTAAACGTCTGCAGCGTCGAGGCGTGGAACTGACGGTTGATGTGCGGCGTGGAAACAAAGGTGCCACGGCCCTGCTGCTTAACCAGGTAGCCATCGGAACACAGCTCCTCGACGGCGCGGCGCACCGTAATGCGGCTCACCTCGTACTGCTCGGCTAGCTCGAGCTCGGACGGAATACGCTCCTTGGGTGCATAAACACCTTTCTCGATCGCATCCTTGATTTCGTCGTAAATCTGCTGGTAAAGCGGTGCATTTTTGGGCGCAGGCATATCTAATCACTCTTATCGAAATATTGAAATAACTAATACGTATATAACGTCTAGTTTCATGTTACCTCATATTGATAAAACGATACACCCTCCCTACCAAAAAGCGACAGCTTCATTTTGGTAGGTTTTATCTAGGCAAACGAAGGCCTCCCGAAAGCAACGAGGCTTTCGGGAGGCTCAAGCGGACAGGATTGCGCCGTGCCGGCAAAATGCCAACACTCTACCTGCCGTCGTCCTGCTGCAGGCTGTCCTGCTCGTTGAGGCGCGCCTGCCTGCTGGCCATGCGTGCGGGCTTGTCGGGATCGGGAACGGCCGTGGGCATGGGCTCGTCGACATGACCGCCCCACCAGCCGCCCACAAAGTTGAGCGTGTGGAACACATTGATCACGGCGCCGGGATCAATGTCGCACACCAGCTTGATAATGTCCTGGCTCTCGTAGGTCGAGACAACGGCGTGCAGCAGGTACATCCTTTCGCGGCTGTATCCGCCGATGACCTCGGCGCAGCTAATGCCGTGCTGAAAATGGTCGACATAGGCGGTCATGACCTCGTCCGCCTTGCGCGTCGTGATCTGCAGCGTCACGCGGTCGTAGCGACGATAGAAACTGTCGATGGTCTTGGTCGAAATAAACTGAAACACGATGGAGTACGCCGCCTTGTCCCAGCCAAACATAAAACCAAAGATCGCCAGGATAAAGCAGTTAAAACCAAAGATGACGCCCCAGATAGTCTTGCCCGTGTGGTTGGAGACCCACAGCGCGATAAAGTCGGTGCCGCCGGTGGATGCGCCGGACTTTAGCGCGATGGCAGCGCCCAGACCCGAGACCACGCCGCCAAAAATGATGAGCATGATCTTGTCGCCCAAAAACGGGGAAAAGTGAAAGATGTTGAGGAACAGCGACGAGAGCACGACCTGCATCATCGAGAAGATGACGAAGCGCTTGCTAATGCCGCTCCAGCATAGGAGCGCCACGGGGATGTTGAGCGCGAGCATACCGAGCGAGATGTCGATGTGAACGCCGCCCAGCGAGGTAACGCGATCGAGTAGGACCGCGACGCCGGTAAGACCGCTCGGAAGCAGGTCGGCGGGCCGAATGAACGCCTGGATCAGGAATGTCTGGAGAACGGCGGAAATGGTGACCGCCACGGCGGTGATGGCGCGGCGGACGATGGTGAGGCGGCCGAGCACGAGCACGCGGTCCGTGAGCTGATCGATGGCGTTCGCCACGCAGGCTCCTTTCGAAGGCAGATATAGTTATGGGGCATGTCGGCGATTGTAGCATGGAGTGTGCGAGGGCGCTTCAATTCACCCTCTCTCGACAACCATCAGAAGGACCGTGAGGCCGCTCAAAAGAAAAACGCCGTGAAGAGAGCGATCCCTTCACGGCGAATTCGGCGTTTGCCCAGATAAAACCTGCCAAAATAAACCTGTCCCTAAATGGCAGGTAGGATGTCGGTCAGGTTGTCGATGACAACGTCGGCGGCGGACTGGTCCAGGTTGACGCCCTCGTGCGGACGCAGCGCCAGGACGCGGGCGCCGGAGCGCTTGCCGGCCTCGATGCCCAAAGGCGAGTCCTCGATAACCAGGCACTCGGAAGGCTCAACCCCCAGTGCTTCCATGGCACGCAGGTAGATCTCGGGGTCGGGCTTAAACGCACTGCACTCGTGAC
>CATYHY010000201.1 GCA_958407085.1 uncultured Collinsella sp.
TGCTTGCGGCCGTCGTGGACGGCGATGGTGTGACCAACCATCTCGGGGAAGATGGTGGACGCGCGGGACCAGGTCTTCACGACGTCCTTCTTGCCAGCCTCGTTCATCGCGGTGATACGCGAGAGAAGGCGAGTCTCCACGAACGGGCCCTTTTTGAGACTTCTGCTCATAAGTGCTTTCTCCTAAAACTCGGTATCCGAAATTACTTCTTACGGCGACGAATGATGTGCTGGTTCGAGACCTTCTTCTTCTTGCGCGTACGAAGGCCCTTCGTCGGCTTACCCCAGGGGGTAACGGAGGGACGACCAGAGGTGTGGTTCTTGCCCTCGCCACCGCCGTGCGGGTGGTCGACAGGGTTCATGACGGTACCGCGGACGGTCGGGCGCACGTTCATGTGACGCTTACGGCCGGCCTTGCCGATGACGATGTTGGAGTGATCGGCGTTGCCGACCTCACCGACGGTGGCGCGGCAGGTAACGAGGATGCGGCGCATCTCGGAGGAAGGCATACGGACGATAGCGTACTTGCCCTCCTTACCCATCAGCTGGCAGGAGTTACCGGCGGAACGGGCGATAGCAGCGCCCTTGCCCGGCTGGAACTCGACGGCGTGGATGAGCGTACCGACGGGAATGTCGGCGAGGGGCAGAGCGTTGCCCGGCTTGATGTCGGCGTCAGAACCGGACATGATGGTCTGACCGACCTCGAGGCCCTTGGGGGCCAGGATGTAGCGCTTCTCACCGTCAGCGTAGTGCAGCAGAGCGATGCGAGCGGAACGGTTCGGATCGTACTCGATCGTGGCAACCTTGGCGGGCACGCCGTCCTTGTTGCGCTTGAAGTCGATCACGCGGTAACGACGCTTCACGCCGCCGCCCTGGTGGCGGGTGGTGATGCGGCCGTTGTTGTTACGACCGGCCTTCTTGGGCAGGGGCTCGAGAAGAGACTTCTCGGGCTTGGTGCAGGTGATCTCGGAGAAATCGGAGATCGTCTGCCAACGCCTACCAGCGGAGGTCGGCTTAAGGTGCTTTACAGCCATTACAATCCCTTTCAATAGGAATCCGTTAGCCATCGCAGACAGGGATTCGAGGTTCTGCCTCGGGTGCGATGACACCGGACGTATACACGGTTCCGGGCGTGTCCATTTTATACGCCCAAAACCTTGAGCTCTCGCCTCCCCTATTTGGGAGGCATGAGCTCACTCAACAGCAGCGAGTCTTAGGCCTGGTTGCCAAAGACCTCGATGGTGTCGCCCTCGGCCAGCGTGACGATGGCCTTCTTCCAAGAACGGGTCTTGCCGGCGACATAGCGCACGCGCTTGGTCTTGGGCTTGACCGTCAGGGTGTTCACGCGAACGACCTTGACGCCGAAGATCTCCTCGACAGCGTCCTTGATCTGATACTTGTTAGCATCCTTGGCGACCTCGAACGTGTACTTGTTCAGCTCCATGCCGGAGAAGGAACGCTCGGACACGATCGGACGGATGATGATCTCGTGGGCGGTCATTTATGCAAGCACCTCCCCGAAGTGAGCGGCGATGTCGGCGGGCATCAGCACAGCGTTGTTGTTGACGAGATCGTAGGTGTTGGCCTCGTCAGCGGTGATGATGAACGTCTTGGGAATGTTGCGGAACGACAGGTAGGCGTTGACGTCCTCATCGCGAACGATGATGGTCAGACGCTTGCCCTCAAGGCCGAGAGCCTTGAGCATGGCGACGGCAGCCTTGGTGGAAGGCTTCTCGAAGCCGTAGTCGTCGACGAGCACGAGCTCGCCATCGGCCAGCTTGGCGGACAGCGCGGAGCGCATAGCCAGCTTGACCTCCTTGTTGTTCATACGCTTAGCGTAGGAACGGGGCTTGGGGGCGAAGACAACGCCACCGTGACGCCACTGGGCAGCACGGATGGAACCCTGGCGGGCACGGCCGGTGCCCTTCTGACGCCAAGGCTTCTTGCCGCCACCGGAAACCTCAGAGCGGCCCTTAGCGGACTGGGTGCCCTGACGCCAAGAGGCCATCTGGCACTTGACGATGTGGTGCATAACGTGGATGTTCGGCTCGATGCCGTACACCTCAGCGGCGAGCTCGGCCTCGGCGACCTTCTTGCCCTCGCTGTTCTTTACTTCAAACTTTGCCATTTAAGTGTTCTCCTTGGTATGACGCTGGGCTAAATGGGCTGGGCCCTTAGGCCATACGGATGGCGACGAGACCATTCTTGGCACCCGGGACAGCGCCCTTGACCAAGATGAGGTTCTGCTCGGCATCGATGCGGACAACGGAAAGGTTCTTGACGGTAACGCGCTCGTTACCCATGTGACCGGCCATCTTGACGCCCTTGAGGACGCGCGCAGGATAGGCGCACTGACCGATAGAACCGGGGTGACGCTGGAAGTGAGAACCATGCGTCATAGGACCGCGGCGCTGACCCCAGCGCTTGATGCGACCCTGGAAGCCCTTACCCTTGGAGGTACCGATGACGTCGACCTTCTCGACATCAGCGAAATCAGCGACGGTGACGACCTCGCCGACCTTGTGCTCCTCGCCGTTCTCGACGCGGACCTCACGAAGGAAGCGAACAGGCTCGACGCCAGCCTTGGCGAAGTGACCAGCCATGGGCTTGTTCACGTTCTTGGCCTTGATGTCGCCGAAACCGATCTGGACGGCGTCATAGCCGTCGGTTGCCTGAGTTTTAACCTGCGAGACAGCGCAGGGGCCAGCCTGGATGACCGTGACGGGAACGACGTTGTCGTCCTCGTCCCAAACCTGGGTCATGCCAATCTTGCGGCCGAGAATCATGCTGATCAAGATATGATCCCAACTCTCGCGTGGTCTTGGGACAATGCGTACACCACCGAGCGTACGCCCCTAGAGGACCACTACTTACACGACGTGCTCCCCAGCCTTGTATTTCGCCCGGACTACCTGACAACCCTATTAAGCAGGCATTTTGTCCAGCCAGAATACTCCCCTGGTTACACACAGCTGTTTAGTATACACGGCTGCGGGCGTATCCATCGAGATTCATATTTCACTCACATTGTTTACGCAGGTAAAGTGCGTGG
>CATYHY010000202.1 GCA_958407085.1 uncultured Collinsella sp.
GATAACGCGTTTATTGGAGGGTCGGGGCGTAAGTAGGCGAGGGGCGGGAGAGGGGTGGCTTGTGCGATGGGTGCGGCGCGGCTGCGCTTGGCCAACGGTGTCTGGGCACATCCTCGGCAGCTTATCCTAGAGCTTGTGGTGGCGCTCTTCTTTACGTTCCTCGGCTGCTTGCTCCTCCTGCTTAAAAGCGGGGTCGTCGGGGGTGACGAGCTCGTCCTCGTGCGTGCGCTTGTTGTAATGGTGGCGCAGCACGGGCTCAAACAGATGTAGATGCTTGGCAAAGGCCGCCGAGCCAATGGCGAGCACGGTAAAGATGAGCACGCGCATGGGCACCTCGACCTGGTTAATCGCGGCGGCGCCGGCCGAAAGCATGATGCACCAGGCATAGATGAGCAGCACGGCCTGTTTTTGGTTGTAGCCTTCTTGGATCAGGCGGTGGTGGATGTGGCCCTTGTCGGCCTGCCCGATGCTAATGTGGGCGCGCTTGCGGCGCACAATGGCGCTAAACGTGTCGATGATGGGCACGCCGGCAACGATGAGCGGGATGATAAGCGAGGTGAGTGCGGCGGTGCGGCTCACGTTGAGCAGCGAGATGGAGCCCAGCGCAAAGCCCAGAAGCAGCGACCCCGAGTCGCCCAAGAAGATGCTTGCGGGGTTGAAGTTGTAGCGCAAAAAGGCCAGACAGGCGCCAAAGAGCGCAATGGAGAGCGCGGCGGCGTCGATGCGGCCCGAGAGAACGGCCATCGAAAACATGGTGAACGACGCGATGCCGCAGATGCCCGTGGCCAAGCCGTCGAGGCCGTCGATGAGGTTAATGATGTTGGTGAATGCCACCAGATAGATTACGGTGATGGGGTAGGCGAGCCATCCGAGCATGATCTCGCCGGGGGCAAACGGGTTGACGATGACGCCGATCCGCAGGCCGCCCATGCAGGCGATAAGCGCGGCGAGGACCTGTCCGGCCAGCTTTTGCTTGGGCGTGAGCTGGAAGACGTCGTCGATAGCGCCGGTCGCAAAGATAACGGTAAAAGAAAGCGCAAGTATGGGGTAGCTGATGTGCAGACGGGGGTGGGGCACCAAAACGGGCGGCCAACCCAGGTACCAGGTGCCTAGGATTTGCACAGTGCAGGCGACGACCAGGCCCAAAAATACCGCCGTTCCGCCCAAACGCGGGATGGGCTTGGTGTTGATGCGGCGCTTAGAAGGATAGTCGACGGCATCGAGCTTGATTGCCAAGCGCTTGACCAGGGGCACCGCGAGGAAGGTCGTGATAAAGGCCGCCGCTGCCACGCATAGGTACGGTATGTAGCTCGGGGATGAAGCCATGAATCTAAAAACCGCCAAGCGTCGAAGGAAAAGGTCAGAAGAACGCCATGCGCAAAGGGCATAGCCGAACCATAATACTCGACCAAGGGGGGTACATGGAATTGCACGCAGCGATAATCACGCGCTTACCAGATATTGGGATGTTGTCGATGGCTTGTCGGGATGCCGGCGGGGATCCATATGGACTGTAATGGTGATTTTCGGCAAAAGAAAACCACCCCCCACGTTACGAAAATGAACCCACCTAAAACAGGTGGGTGCCCTCATCGACTGTTCCAGCGTCCTTAACAACGAAGGATACCTGTACTAAGTACGACTGTGTGGGCTCCCTAAATAAACGCGACGGTTCACCCAGTTGCTCCGCGGGGGGCGGAATACCTACATCATAAAGCGGCACTTTATCGATTCCAGTCTTGACATTACAAAAATCGTGTCGGACGATTACGGCGCCTTGGGCTCGAGCCGTCTGTGGGGTTGATCCCTTTACGTTTGAGCTGCTGAATCGTTGTTTTGGAGCATGGTTTTATGCCGACGTCGTTGACCGAACTTTTTTCGCCCGCCTGCCATTTGTGTCCGCGCCGTTGCGGTGCGGTGCGCGATGAGGGCGCGCACGGCGTCTGCGGTGCTAACGACACGCTCAAGGTGGCCCGCGCCGCGCTTCATATGTGGGAGGAGCCGCCTATCTCGGGCGAGGCCGGTTCGGGCACGATCTTCTTTAGCGGCTGCTCGCTCAAATGTATCTACTGCCAGAACCACGAGATCTCGACCGGCAATTTTGGCCTTGAGATTTCG
This sequence comes from uncultured Collinsella sp., assembly GCA_958407085.1. Lineage (GTDB taxonomy): Bacteria > Actinomycetota > Coriobacteriia > Coriobacteriales > Coriobacteriaceae > Collinsella. Next base: position 2,119 of record CATYHY010000202.1, read on the forward strand.
CCTGAGCGCCTGGTCGAGATTATGCTGGAACTGCAGGACCAGGGTGCCAACAACATCAATTTGGTGACGGCGACGCACTATGCGCACCTGTTGCCTGCCGCGATTGCCGCGGCACGGGCGCGCGGACTGGTTATCCCAATCGTCTACAACACGAGTGGTTACGAGCGCGCGAGTGCCGTGGCGGCGCTGGGCGACCTGGTCGATGTGTGGCTCACCGACTTTAAATATGCCGATGCCGGGCTTGCGCAGTCGCTCTCCCATATAAAGGATTACCCGCGTGTGGCCGTGTCGGGTCTGGCCCAGATGGCGCGCGAGATCGAGCGCCGCGGGGGAGAGTTAGTGGACGAGGACGGGCTTATGAAGCGTGGCATGATCGTGCGTCACCTGGTGCTTCCGGGGCATGCAGACGATTCGTGTCGCGTGCTGGACCTGGTGTGGCAGACGGTGGGCGACGTGCCGATCTCGGTTATGAACCAGTACACGCCCAATGCGCTCATGCGCGAGCAGGGCGGCGACCTGGCACGCGCCGTGACGCGTGAGGAGTACGAGCAGGTGCTCGACCATGCCGACGACCTGGGTTTTACGACGATGTTCTGGCAAGAGGGCGGCGCGGTAGACGAGAGCTTCACCCCGGCCTTCGACACCACCGGTGTTCTTACCAGCGCAAAGTAGTGCGTTCATCGATGATTTTTCTGGGACGGGGATAAAAAATCATCGAGAGGATCGCCTGTTCGAAAAGTTGCCAAAATAGCCGCGCCCCAAAAAGACTGGTTATTGGGCGTTGACAGTTGGCGAGCCGTAGGTAAAATATCGACTTGTCCTGGGGACGTAGCTCAGTTGGGAGAGCGCTGCCGTCGCATGGCAGAGGCCGAGGGTTCGACTCCCTTCGTCTCCACCCT
>CATYHY010000203.1 GCA_958407085.1 uncultured Collinsella sp.
GAGCTGCCCAACTTCAACCGCAGCAAGAACACCATCGAGGTCGGCTCGGTTATCACCATGGAGCCCGGCGTGTACCTGCCCGGTGTGGGCGGCGTGCGCCTGGAGGACTACGGCGTCGTCACCGAGAACGGATATGAGCCCTTCACCAAGACCCCGCACGACCTGCACATTATCGACTGCTAGCCCATTTCGATAGATTTTTGGGGCGGGGCGTCCGGATCGATTCGGACGCCCCGCGTTCTCTTTTTATGCGCTCGCTGCAGGCGCCGTCAGCAAGTGTATAATTTCGGTCGTATGTAATTTGGACGCTTGTGCGTTCTGCCCATAACAAGAAAGGTCACTATGCCTACCATTTCTACCGCCGACTTCAAGAACGGCCTCGGTCTCCGCATCAAGGACAAGGTCTACACCATCGTCGAGTTCCAGCATGTCAAGCCGGGCAAGGGCGGCGCGTTTGTGCGCTACAAGACCCGCGACATCAAGAGCGGCCGTGTCGTCGAGAACACCTGCAACGCCGGCACCAAGTTCGAGAGCGTCATGCTCACCACCCGTGAGTTCCAGTACCTCTACAACGATGGCGCCGACTACATCTTCATGGACAACGAGACCTATGAGCAGGTTCCCGTTCCCGAGGACATGGTGGGCGAGAACTCCAAGTGGCTGCGCGAGAACGACATCTGCCAGCTGCTCTTCGCTGACGATGAGCTCATGGGCGTGACTCCGCCGATGTTCATCGAGACCACCATCGTCCAGACCGACCCGGGCTTTAAGGGAGACACCGTCCAGGGTTCCACCAAGCCGGCCACGATTGACACCGGCGCTGTCATCCAGGTCCCCATGTACCTCAACGAGGGCGAGGTCATCAAGGTTGACACCCGCGACGGCAAGTTCGTCTCCCGCGTCTAGCAACCAAATCTTCTAGGAGGACTCATGCCCCAGGAAATCAAGATTGACGGCATCGGCATTTCGCCCGATGTTCTGACCGCCATCGTCTCGCGCGCCGTGTCGGATGTCGAGGGCATCGCCTCCGTTGGCGTCAAGGACCTTGCCACCAACCTTGTCTCCATGATGCTCTCGTCCAAGGCCCCGGCTTCCGAGCAGGCGGTCGAGGCCGAGGTCGTCGGCGACAAGCTCGCACTCACCGTGCGTGTCGTGGTGTTCTTTGGCTATCCGTTCAAGAAACTCGCCGAGGCCGTTCGCGCCGCCGTGGTCGCCGCCATCGATGCCCAGGTGGGCGTCGAGGTTGAGCGCGTTGACGTTTGCATTGACGGTCTCGTTTTCCCCAAGGAGTAACCTTTGAGCCTTAAGGTTTATCGCGGGCGCACGCTTGCCCGCAGTCAGGCGCTGCAGCTGCTGTTCCAGGCCGAGGCCACGGACAGCCCGCTTGAGCGCGTCCTCGAGGGCGATTTCCTGATCTCGAAGGGCCCCCTCGACCCCTATGCGCTTGAGCTTTGCCGTGGTGCCTACGAGCATATCGATCGCATCGACTGCGCTCTGCGCTCCGTTGCCAAGAACTGGGATCTTATGCGCATGCCCGGCGCCGACCGCAATCTGTTGCGTATCGCCGTTTACGAGATGCGTCTCCTCACCGACGAGGAGGTCTCGGACGCCATCGTGATCAACGAGGCTGTCGAGCTTGCCAAGGCCTATGGCACCGACCAGTCCGCGTCGTTCGTCAACGGCGTGCTGGGCAAGATCGCTCGCAGCGAGGAGCTGCCGGGCGAGGACCTGTACCAGGAGCTGCTGGCCGAAGATCGCGCTCGCGAGGAGGCGCAGGCTGCCGAGGCTGCCGCCAAGGTTGCGGTTGCCCAAGCTGAGGCTGGCGTGCTGGCCGAGGATGCGGACGCCGCCGAGGCTGACATCGACTCTGTCGAGGAGTAGCCATGCCAGAGGGTTCTGTCCGTAACTTTGATGAGATCTCGGACCGTCTGGATCAGATCATCGCTACCGTTCGCTCCAAGGATACCTCCTTGGAGCGTTCGCTCGATCTGTTTGACGAAGCGATTGAGCTGGGCTCCCGCGCGGTCGATATGGTCGACAAGTTTGAGTTGACGCCGCGTGAGGCCGACAAGCTCGAGCAGGAATACGATGAGGATGCGGCAAACGAATCCCAGGATAGCTCGGCCGCATCTCCGGATACGAATGGTTGATGGCATTCATGAAACGCGTGCGTCTTGATGACGAACTGATTTCACAGGGCATCTGCGCCGATCGCGCGGATGCCCTTCGCACTCTTATGGCCGGCTTGGTCTCGAGTGGCGGTGAGCGCTTGACTTCGCCGGGCCTTAAGGTGACCCCGGGCCTGCCGCTGCACGTGAAGGGGCGCATTCCCTATGTTGGCCGCGGCGGTCTTAAGCTCGAAGGCGCACTTGATGCGTTTGACATCAATCCGACGGGCCTTGCCTGCCTGGATGTGGGCTGCTCTACCGGCGGCTTTACCGATTGCCTGCTCAAGCGCGGAGCTGCGACCGTTGTCTCGGTGGACGTGGGTCGCGCCCAGTTCGATTGGTCGTTGCGTCAGGACGATCGTGTAACGCTGCATGAGCGCACAAACGTGACACAGCTGCCTGAGCTTGGCTATGCCGGCGCCATCGACTTGGCTGTGTGTGATGTCTCGTTTACCAGCATCGCGAACATTATCGATGCGGTGCTGGCGTGCCTGGCGCCTATGGGTGCATTCTGCACGCTCGTAAAGCCGCAGTTTGAGGCTCCGGCGGCGCTGGTGGGCGAGGGCGGCATTGTGACCGATCCCGCCGTGCGCCGCGATACACTCTTGGCGGCGGTTGAACTCTTTGCTGCCAAGGGCCTGTTCCCGGTCGATGTGTGCGTGTCACCCATTCATGGTGCCAAGGGCAACGTTGAGTTTTTCCTGTACGGCACGAGGTTTGTCCCCGGCGACCGCTCGCAAGACGTGCTGCAATCCCAGGTATCGGTTTTGAGCGAGAAAGCAACAACGCTATGAAGGTCTTTCTGGTTCCCAATTACTACAAGCAAGAGGCGGTCGAGAG
>CATYHY010000204.1 GCA_958407085.1 uncultured Collinsella sp.
AGGCTTTGCTCCTGCGCGCGGCCCGCCGCGAGCTGTTCATCGCTGGGCTGCGCGCAGGGTGTGGCGCAAATACCATATACAGCGGCACCCATCTCGCGCGTGCGGCATTCATATTCGGTCTCGGGATGCTCGGGATGGTCGCGGCGCACGTCATCGCTTACCCAAAGTGTGTCGTAGCCCGCCGCGGCAAACTGCCCCAGGGCGTAGTCGCGCAACGGCTTGCTGTCGGTGCGCAGCGTGACGGTAGCGCCGGCTGCAAAGAGCGGGCGGTACAGCATTAGGTGGTCGACATGGACGAGTCGTTTTTTGGCGTACTTGGCCTTGGGCTGCGGCGTGGGAAAGTTAATGGTGATGGCATCGAGTTCGCCTGCGGCAAATAGCTGCGGCAACGATGCGGCGCCTCGGGGCAGGACGAGTGCGTTGGTCAGTTCCTGCTCGCAGATTTTCTGCGCGGCATAGGCGATGCAGATGGGCTCCTGGTCCATGCCGATAAAGAGGGTGTCGGGCTCGCGGTGGGCGCGCTCGACCAGATAGGTTCCCTTGCCACAGCCAAGATCCAGGTGAAGGTGTTCGAAGGGCTTGCTGCCAGCTGGCGCGCAAGCCGCGCGCCAATCTCCGGCATAGGCCTCGGGGTTCGTCTCAATCGCATCGGCGTAGCGCTCCAGGCGCTCCTCGAGCACAAAGTTCTTAGGCGTGCGAACGTGGACGGCTCCCATGAGACTCCTTGGTCATAAGTGTGGAACGCATAGCTGCGCGTTCCGTCAATGGGTTGAAAAAGGGTGGGCATAGCTTGCCCGAAAGATGCGATGCGGCTCGGCAGCGAGTCGCCGATACCTACAGGCGCTTAAGGATCACGTAGCGGTTGAGCTCGCCGCTGCGACCGTCGGCATGGAAGCGCTCAAGCTCGCGCACGGGGACCTCGCCGCTCTTGTAGAACGTGCGGACGCCGCGCACCAGGTCGGTGATCTGCTGATCGTCAAAGTGATGGCAATAGCGGTAGGCGTGGCGGTCGTTTTGCCAGCCAATGAGGTGGTCGCCGGCCTCAAACTGCGCGGAGTCGTAGCCCTCAAACGGCGGGGTGAGCTCGGCGCGGGCTTCGGCGCGAACGGCCTTGCGCGCCATGCGCTCGTCATTCATAAACTCCCAAAAGCTGATGGCGATGATGCCGCCCGGGCGTGTCTGGCGCACCAGGGCGTCGAGCACGCGTACGCGGTACTCGCACGACGGCACGTGGTGCATAAAGCCAAAGCAGACCGAGATGTCGGCGAGCGGGGCATCGAAAAGAACGTCGGGCGTCTCGGCGGGGTTGAGCCTCATGAGGGCATCGAGCACGTCGAGTTCCTGGAAGTGCAGGTTGGGAATGCGCAGGGCGTGACCACGTGCATCGATGGCCAGGTCTTGGCACGAGTCGACACCATAGAACTCAAACGGGCAGCTGGCATCTGCCGAGGGGTTTGCGCCGTCGACGCCCTTGGCGGCAAGTGCGCCGCCGGCGGCAAAGTTCTCGAATCGCATATTGCCGCAGGCGAGATCGAAGACGCGGACGGGATGCTCGATCGTGGCGACGTCGAGCTGTTCGAGCGCGATGTCCATGGTGCGCACCCAGCCGGGCCACGGGGCCTGACGCGTATCGGAGAAGGAGACGGAGTGCTCGCGATAGAACGTGTTGTTGAGCTGGATGAGCGATGAGGCGAAATCGCGGTTCACGGCGCGGGACTCCCTCCGTTGGCGGTGCGGAATAAACAGTACGACCATACTACCGTTAACGCCGCAACGGGGACAACCGAGCCGTGGGTCATTGCTTTGTTTGGACACATTTCCGCAGCTCATATGTGCCCGCAACCGCCGGTTGTCAAAAATCTCACTAGAATAGGTGGCATGCTTTTGGCGGTGGCGGATAGATTTTTAACTGTGCAAGGCGCCTTAAGAACAAAAACGGTCCGGCGGCACGGCTGGCATCACTTAGGAGGAACCATGAATGTAGAAACTGCGCAGCGGCTCGCCGACCTTCGTCGCAGCAAGGGTTTTAGCCAAGAAGGGCTGGCGCGAAAGCTGGGGCTGTCGCGCCAGGCAGTCAGTAAATGGGAGCGCGCGGAGAGCTCGCCCGATACCGAGAACCTGATCTCACTCGCCAAACTCTATGGCGTGAGCCTGGACGAGCTGCTCAATCCGAGCGACGAGATCGAGGACGATATCGAGTTTGAGAACGAGGACCGCGCCCGTCAGCGCGAGGCCGAGGCGGCAGAGCGTGCTCGCACCCATGAGGCGGCGGCGCGCGCTACCGAGGCGGCAACGCAGGCGAGTGATGCTGCGGCCAAGGCGGCGCAAGCGGCAAGCTGGAGTGCGCAGGCCGCCAATGCCGCTACGGCGCAGGCGACGAGTGGCACCGCGGTTGGCTCGACTCCGGTGAAGGGCCCGTTCCAGTCGTTCCCGTATTGGGCCGTGTGTTGGCTACTGTTCTTTTTACTGATGCTCCTGGTTGGTGTCAGCCCCTTTCCCGCACTGATCTTCTTTACGATTCCTATCTATCACTGGGTGGCACGTGCGCTTGATGGTGATTGGGCGCGTGGGGATATCCAGGTTGGTCCGGCGCCGGTGGCGGTCAAGGCCCAGGGGAAGGATACTTCTGCGGAACCTGATGCTGACGTGGCTACCGCGGTCACCGCTGAGCCATGTGCCAAAGAGGGTGACGAATGATGAAGCTTTCGCATGAATCCAGGCTGCGCCTGGGCGTCGGCATCGGAGCGTTTGTGCTCATCATTGGGCTTGTCTTTGGCATTTCGCGGACATTGATTCCCTTCGATGGACTGTGGGACCTCGACAATATTGCATCTGGCTTGTCTGGTATGGGCGATGTGGATGACGAGGACGATTCCTTGAATAGCGGTAACTATTCCGCTCGGCCTCAACAGCTTTCGAGCGAAACGTTTGATGCCGACGCGTTCACATCGCTTGACTTGGACGTGACGTCGGGCACGGTCGAGGT
>CATYHY010000205.1 GCA_958407085.1 uncultured Collinsella sp.
ATGTTCTTCGACTGCGGCAACGATGCGGGCCTCGCCGTGGCGGGTCTCAATTTCCCGGGTTATGCCGAGTATGCCGAGGACCCTGTCGACGGCAAGACCAATATCGCAGCCTATGAGTTTCCCCTGTGGGTGGCAGCGACGTTCTCGACGGTCGATGAGGTCGAGGCCGCGCTGCGCGACACGGTGATTGTCGCCAAATCTGCCGGAGAGGGGCTGGGCGTGTCGCTGCTCCATTGGATTATCGGCGACAGCCAGCGTAGCATCGTGGTCGAGATGATGGCTGACGGCCTGCATGTATACGACGATCCGGTCGACACCCTTGCCAATCAGCCCACCTTCCCGTGGCACATGGAAAACCTGCGCACCTATATCACGGCCACAAGCGATTTTCCGCAGACGGCGACATGGCGTGGCGCCGAGCTCAAGCCCTATGGTGCGGGTGCCGGCATGCGCGGTATTCCGGGTGACTGCTATTCGCCGAGCCGTTTTGTAAAGGCGGCGTACCTCAATGCCAATTACCCGCAAAAGGAGAGCGAGACCGAAAACGTCGTCCGCATGTTCCGCTCGCTCGAGGGCGTGGTGATGATCGAGGGGGCGTCCAGGATGGGCGATGGCAAGTTCGAGAAGACTATCTACACCGGATGCTTTAGCGCGCGCACGGGCAATTATTACTACGCGATGTATGGGGATCCGTCGATTCGCTACGTGAGCCTGATGGATGCCGAGGGCGCGAGCCCCGATAGGCTCGTGGTTCCCGAGCCGCGTCGTTCGTAGCTCACCGGTCCGTTGCGACATAAAACGGCTCCGCACCTTTTATGAGATGCGGAGCCGTTGTCGTCAATGGCTGGTGGCGTGTTAGAAGTTGGCGTCGTTGAGCTGGGTGCTCTCGAGTCCGTCGAGTTGCTGTTGCTCGGGCGTATCGGCGACGCTCTCGAGCAGCTCGGTGGGATCGACGTTCATACTCTTGCCGGCCTCGTTGCCGTTGACCAAGTCGTCCGAGAAGATATCGACTTCCATTTCCTCGGCCTCTTCGATCTGAACCTCGAGCGGCACCTGGGTGCGCACGAGCTTAACGGCCGGGCGCATGCGGGCAAACAGTGGCACGTACTCGATGATGATGGCCGAGTTCTCGAGACCATACCAACGTGCCGGGCTTCCGCAGGCGCGGCGGACGGCGTACTTGATGGCCATGACGCGATGGTCGTTGCGGTTGATGTCCGTTTCGGGGGCGAGCATCTTGCGCAGCATGCAAAAACGGAAGTCGCCCACGTTGCCGCGCGTCTCGTAGATGGAGTAGGTGTGGTGCTGCGGTGGCAGCTCTCCCGAGGCCATCAGGTCGCCAACGATCTGGCGCAGGTAGGCGTTGATGCGCTGGTTGACCTTAAAACCCAGGTCCAAGCGCACGCGGAACAGGAAGTCTGTGCCAAAGGTCTCAACGGAATACTCGTGCGTATAGGGCTCGTCGGTAACGTGTACGTTGATGAACCAATATGCCTTGGCACGCTTGGGGTGCTTGTCCAAGATGGAGTAGAGCACGTCGCGGTCGAGCGTGAGCGGGTCGGGACTGTTGGTAAGGAACACCAGATTGTCGGCGAGCACGGGGTAGGTCTCGTCGTTGCGCAGGCGGCCGAGCTGGTCAATGTACTTGGAGACGGGCAGCAGGATCGTCTGCGTGCGCTCGATGGCGGTGCCGCGGCGCCACACGTACATAAGGCCAAACAGCAGCGCGGCCAGGAAGATCATGACGTAGCCGCCGTCAAAGAACATGGTGAGGCACGAAGCGAAGAAGCACAGCTCAATGGCACCAAAGAGCAGGGCGAAGACGCAGGCGCCCAGCTTGTGCTTGAGGATGCCGGCGATGTAGCTCGTCAAAAGCGTCGTGGTCATGAGCATGGTCACGGTAATGGCGAGGCCGTAGGCGCTCTCCATGCGCTCGGAGTTTTGGAACAGCAGCACGATGAAGATACAGCCGACCCACATGATGTTGTTGACGAGCGGAATATAGAGTTGGCCCTTGGTGTCGCTGGGGTAGTGGATGCGCAGATGCGGCATGAGATTGAGACGGGTTGCCTCGGATACCAGCGAGAACGAGCCGGTGATGAGCGCCTGCGAGGCGATGATGGCCGCTACGGCCGAAAGCACGATGGCAAAGGGGCGCAGGGGCTCGGGGAGCATCATATAGAACGGGTTGACGATATCCATCGCGAGCATCTGGGGGTTGGAGTTATTGGCGAGCAGCCAAGCTCCTTGACCCAGATAGTTGAGGATAAGGGCCGCCTTAACAAACGGCCAGGATGCATAGATGTTAGCCTTGCCCACGTGACCCATGTCCGAATAGAGCGCCTCGGCGCCGGTCGTCGACAGGAAGACGAAGCCGAGCACCATGATGCCCGAGTGGTTGATGGGCGAGAACAGGAACATGATGCCGCGGATGGGGTTGAGCGCGCGTAGGATGGACAGGTTGCCGAGCATGTTGAACAGGCCGGCGCCAGCCAAGAACAGGAACCACAGCGTCATGAGCGGCCCGAACAGCTTGCCGATCGACGAGGTGCCGGCGCGCTGCATGGCAAACAGGCCACAGATAATGATGATGGTGATGATGATGACGTTGGTCTGGCCGTCACCCAAAAGCGCATGGCCCCACTCGATAGTGCGCAAGCCCTCGATGGCCGTGGTAACCGTGACGGCGGGGGTGAGGATGCCGTCGGCGAGCAGCGCCGCGCCGCCGATCATGGCGGGAAGGATCAGCCACGGCGCCACTTTGCGCACCAAGCTAAACAGGGCGAAGATGCCGCCCTCGTTGTGGTTATCGGCCTTCATGGCGATAACCACGTACTTGACCGTGGTCACGAGCGTCATGGTCCAGATGACGAGCGAAAGCGCGCCCAGGATCATGTCCTCGCTGACGGTACCGATGCCGCCGTTGTTGGCAACGATTGATTTCATGGTGTACATGGGGCTCGTGCCGATGTC
>CATYHY010000206.1 GCA_958407085.1 uncultured Collinsella sp.
CGATGTTAAGACCATCATGAAGCAGGCCGGTACCGCCATGATGGGTATCGGTACCTCTTCTGGGGACACCCGTGCCGTCGACGCTGCCCAGCAGGCCATCTCCAGCCCGCTGCTCGAGAGCTCCATCGATGGCGCCACGCGCGTGCTGCTCTCCATCGCCGGTTCCAAGGACCTGGGCATCCAGGAGATCAGCGACGCCGCCGACGTTGTCGCCAACGCCGTCGACCCCGAGGCCAACATCATCTTCGGTACCGTTGTCGACGAGTCCCTGGGCGATCAGGTGCGTATCACCGTCATCGCTACGGGCTTCTCCGACTCCAACGTCAACCGTCAGGACGAGCTCTTTGCTGCTCAGCAGTCTCAGAGCAAGGCCGCTGCCTCCGCTGAGCCGCAGCGCACCGCTCCTGCCACGAGCCCGGCTCAGGCCGCTCCGACCCGCAATGTCGGTGGCACCGAGCTTCCTAACTTCGGCAACGATCAGTTCGAGCTTCCCGACTTCCTGAAGCGCGGTAGCTTCTAAGTCGTTCTTTGCATTGTTGTGCACAGGGGCGTGTCCGTATGGACGCGCCCTTTTTATTTCGACTTTGTAAACTAGAACCTCCAATCTCTTTACGTTCCCTTTACGATTGCCTCCAGCGCAGCAGGTATCCTTTTAGAGAAGTATGACAGCCGTATAAACGCGGGCTGTAGCGGCGATGCCGCGGTACTTGTGTTATTAGGAGGCTTTAGTATGGCAGCACGTGCGGACAACGTTTCGCGTGTCGACCATGATGGAGTTACGTTGGTGGAGGGCGCGACATCCGATGTTCGCTTTGCCTTCACCGAGCGCGCCGGTGGTGTTTCCGAAGATGCGTACTCCTCACTCAACTTGGGCTCGCATGTTGGCGATGACCCCTTTGCTGTTCAAGAAAATCGTCGTCGTGCGCTCGAGGCTATGGGTGCCGCCGAGTGCGAGCACAACCTGCTCGTTCCCAATCAGGTCCATGGTGATCATATCGTTGCGGTGACCTCGAACGGCGCCGATGACCTTGAGGACGTTCGCGAGCAGATTGCCGAGGGCTGTGATGCCATCGTCTGCACGGCGCATAACGTGCCCGTGCTGCTCTGCTTTGCCGACTGCGTTCCCGTGGTGCTGGTGGCCCCCGGCGGATTTGCCGTGGTGCACTCCGGTTGGAAGGGCACGATTGCACGTATTTCCGCCAAGGCGTGCCAGGCGCTTTGCGATGCTGCCGGTTGCGATGCGAGCGACGTTTCCGCCTATATCGGCCCCCATATCTTGGGTGACGAATATGAGGTATCCCAGGAACTCATGGATCGCTTTGCCGCCGAGTTCTCTTGCATCGATGCGAATACCTCTCGTATGCTCGATCTTTCCGCTGCCATTCGCGAGGCGCTGGTAGATGTCGGTGTCGACGCGGATAATATCGTGGATACCCAGCTTTCGACCGTGCGTCAGAACGACCGCTTTTATTCCTACCGTAACGAGGACGGCACCTGTGGGCGCCATGCTGCGATCGGCGTGATGCTATGAGAAAGATCGTATCGGTCCTGAGCGCCGCTGTGCTTACGCTTACGCTGTGCGCCTGTTCTTCGGGATCTTCTACCTCTTCCATTACCGTTGCCGGCTCCACGACCTGCCTTCCTATCGCCGAGATTGCGGCCGAGGGCTTTAAGGAGGAGACCGGCATCGACGTGCTCGTTTCCGGTTTGGGTTCTTCCGCTGGGATCGAGGCCGTCAGCGCCGGCACGGCCGATATCGCCAGCTCCTCCCGTGGACTCAATGCCGACGAACAGGATCTGGGCCTGACTCCCATCGTCATTGCCCACGACGGTATTGCGGTCATCGTGAACGACGACAACCCCGTCGATAACCTCTCGACCGAGCAGCTCCGCGATATCTACGCCGGCAAGATTACCAATTGGAAAGAGGTCGGTGGCGAGGACCTGAGGATTCAGGTCATCAACCGAGACGAGGCGTCCGGTACGCGCGAGGCCTTCCGTACCATCGTGATGGATGGCACGCCGTTCGATCGCCGCTCGGCTGTTCTTTCGGGTACGGGCCAGGTGCGCGACGTGGTATCTCGTTCGCGTGGGGCCATCGGCTACATTTCGCTGGGCTTCGTCGATAGCCTCAACGCCAAGACCTCGGTCAAGGCTGTCTCGGTCAATCATGTTGAGGCGTCCGAGAAGACGGTCGCGAGTGGCGGCTATCCCATCTCGCGCGACCTTTACTTCTTTGTGAAGGGTGCGCCTTCGCAGCAGGCGCAGGATTACATCGACTACGTGACGTCCGAAAAGATGGACAAGCAGATTCGCGAGGCGGGCTTTATTCCCGTCACCAACGACGAGAAGGGGAGTGAGTAGCATGGAAGCACAGGAAAACTCCCAGACTGAGCAGAATGCTCAGGCACCCAAGAAGCGCGAGCTGGCGCTCGTATCGCGCAGTACCTATATCAAGGAGAAGGCGCTGCAGTGGATCTTCTTTGCCTGCGCGTTTTTGGCGGTCGTTACCGTCATCCTGATTTTTGTCTTTACCATGTACTCGGCGCTGCCCGTCTTTACCGACATCGGTCTGGCGGACTTCTTTAGCTTTACGTGGGCGCCCTCTGAGGGCCACTACGGCATCATGTCGCTGCTTGCCGGCTCAGGTCTGGTGACCGTCGGTGCGCTCGCCATGGGCGTGCCGCTAGGTGTGGGCACGGCCGTGTACCTGGTCGAGATCGCCGGCAAGCGCGTGCGCAAGCTCATCAGCCCTGCCGTCGACCTGCTGGCCGGCATCCCTTCTATCATCTACGGCTTTTTCGGCATGATCATCATCCGCCCGTTTATCGCACAACTGACCGGCGGCCTTGGTTTTGGTGCGCTGACGGCGTGGTTTGTGCTCGCCATCATGATCGTCCCTACCATCACCACGCTCACCATCGATGCCCTCAATTCCATTCCCATGGGCATTCGCGAGGCATC
>CATYHY010000207.1 GCA_958407085.1 uncultured Collinsella sp.
TGTACATGTCCGGCTTCTTCCCCTGCATGATGTTCGGTATCCCGGGTGCTGCCCTGGCTATGGTTCAGACCGCTAAGAACAAGAAGGCTGCTATCGGCCTGGTTGTCTCCGCTGCCATCTGCGCCTTCGTCTGCGGCGTCACCGAGCCCTTCGAGTTCGGCTTCATGTTCCTGTGCTTCCCGCTCTACGTCGTGTACGCTGCCCTGTACGGCGTCTTCACCGTCATCACCTACTTTGTTGGTTTCCGTGCCGGCTTCTGCTTCTCCGCTGGTGCTACCGACCTCCTGTTCTCCGCTAGCCTCCCGGCTGCTGCCAACACCTGGATGATCATCCCGCTGGGCATCGCTGCCTTCGTGGTCTTCTACCTCGTGTTCCGCTTCGCCATCACCAAGTTCGACCTCATGACCCCTGGTCGCGAGGACGAGGATGTCGAGGAGACCTCCGCTTCCGCTGCCGCTGGCGACGACAAGTTCGCCGCTCTGGCCGCTGCTGTTCTCGCTGCCGTCGGTGGCAAGGAGAACGTCAAGACCGTTGACTGCTGCGCTACTCGCCTGCGCTTTGAGCTTGGCGATTCCGAGCTGGTCGACGAGGCCGCCTGCAAGAAGGCTGGCGCTCTGGGTGTCATGAAGATGGACAAGGGTGCTACCCAGGTCATCATCGGCACGCAGGTCCAGGCTGTTGCCGAGGAGCTCAAGAAGCTTCTCTAAGCCTTAAAGACGTATCAGTCTTACAAAGGGTCGTCCCGCTCCGCGGGGGCGGCCCTTTTTGCTACCTCAATACTTGATGCAGTGATGTAATTGGTATTACAGTGTGCAGGCTATCAACCGGCAAACAATATTGAAATATGCTGGTTGACCTGCTGTTATTCCATTAAAACTGCTATAGTACGTGGTGTCTGGTTACAACCAATTTCGAGTCATTTATCCGGCAGGTATCATTATGGCAATGGGAGCGCGCAAACAACCTCTGTACGATCAGCTCGTCGATTTGCTGACCGATAAAATCGATCACGAGCTTCGACCCGGCGACTATTTGCCGTCTGAGCGTGACCTGTCGGAACGCTATGGGCTCTCGCGTACAACGGTTCGCCTTGCCCTGCAGGAGCTTGAGCGCTTGGGCTTGGTGGTTCGTCAGCGCGGCCGTGGAACCATGGTGTGCGACCGCTCTCTGCAAACGGCAAACCTCACGCAAACCTATAGCTTTACCGAGCAGATGAGGGCGATCGGCCGTGTGCCCAAGACGACGATTCTTGAGTTTACCGAGGTCGAGGCTGATAAGAATATTGCGGCAGAGATGAACGCACGCCTGGGCGAGCGTCTGTACAAGATCAAGCGCCTGCGTATTGCCGATGGTGTGCCGCTGATGATTGAGTGCACGTATTTGCCGAGCCGCAAGTTCTTTGCGCTTAAGCGCCCCATGATTGAGAACAAATCGCTGTACGACATGATCGAGCAGGACTTTCACGAGAAAGTTCGCGTGGCAGAGGAAGAATTCTACGCGAGTATCGCCCGCCATTCCGACGCTCGTCTGCTCGAGATTGCCGAAGGCGCACCGGTCCTGGATTTGATTCGTACCACATATGACATGAACAACGAGGTTATCGAGTATACGCGTTCGGTTGCGCGCGCCGACCAGTTTAAGTACAAGGTCTACCACAACCGCGCAGTCTAGAGTTATTGGGTATAAACGGCTTGGCGTGTTTTGCGGCGGGTGCAAAATGTGCCAAGCGGTAGAAGGCAACGAACAATCGCTCGAATTAACAATGCAGTGGTTTTTGATCCGCCCTAAAACGCACTGCGGGTACGGGAGCATAGATGAGCACGTATGCTATCAAGGCCGACAAGTTCTTTTTGCCGGCGGGGCCGCAGCTGGGCGGCTACCTTATGGTCGAAGATGGCGTCTTTGGCGCTTGGCAGGCCGATGAGCCCGCTTGCGAGATCAAAGATTATTCGGGTACATGGATTGCGCCGGGCATGGTGGACACCCACATTCATGGCTTCTATAACCATGCCACGACCGATAACGATGCCGAGGGTATCAACATCAGCTCGACCGAGCTCGCTCGTCGTGGCACCACCAGCTGGCTGCCCACGACCTTTACCGACGGCGTGGAGCAGATCAAGGACGCCTGTGCCGCTATTGCACAGGCGGACGAAGAGCGTGGGCCCGAGTTCTGCGGTGCTCGTATTCAGGGCATCTACCTGGAGGGTCCGTTCTTTACCATGAAGCACGTGGGCGCCCAGAACCCCGCTTATCTGATCGACCCGTCCGAGGAAATTTTTGACGAGTGGCAGGAGGCCGCCGGCGGTCGTATCGTCAAGAGCGCCATGGCGGCCGAGCGCGATGGCGCTGCCGCTTACGCCGCGGCTCTGAGCGCCAAGGGTGTCGTGACCTGCATTGGCCACTCCGATGCCACCTATGATGAGTGCGCCGCCGCCATCAATGCTGGCGCCAGCTGCTTTACGCATACCTACAACGGCCAGCGCGGTCTGCATCACCGTGAGCCCGGTGTCGTCGGGGCCGCTATGACCACGCCCAACACCTATGCCGAGATCATCTGCGACGGCAAACATGTGAACCCCGCTGCTATCAAGGCCCTGCTGCAGGCCAAGGGCTGGCAGCACACGGTGCTGATCACCGACTGCCTGGGTTGCGGCGGCATGCCCGAGGGCAAGTACACCAGCGGCGGCATGGACGTCATTATGAAGGACAACCTTTGCTGGCTCGCCGATGGCTCTGCTATCGCCGGCTCGGTGCTCACGCTCGCACAGGGCGTCAAGAACATCGTCGACTGGGGCCTTGCGAGCGCCGATATCGCCATTCGCATGGCGACTGAGGTGCCTGCGCGTTCTGCTCACGTCGGGGATAAATGCGGCAGCATTATGCCTGGCCGCGACGCCGACTTTGTCGTGTTCAATCCCGACCTTACCCTGGTCGAGACGTATGTGGGTGGCAACAG
>CATYHY010000208.1 GCA_958407085.1 uncultured Collinsella sp.
TTGGTTCATATGTGAAAGGAACGCAATATGGCAACCAAAGAAGAAATCTCGATGGTTGGATTCGAGATTGTCGCATACGCAGGTGACGCCCAGACCGATCTGCTTGCAGCGCTCGATGCTGCTCGCGAGGGTGATTTTGAGAAGGCCGAGCAACTGCACAAGGATGCCAGCGATGCACTTATCGGCGCTCACGACACGCAGACCAAGCTGCTTTCGCAGGAGGCCGGCGGTGGCGAGATGGAGATGACCTTCATCATGGCTCACGCTCAGGATACCCTCATGACCACTATGATCCTGGAGAAGCAGACCCGCTTTACCATCGATGCCTACAAGCGCATCGCCGAGCTCGAGGCCAAGCTCGCCTAACGAGCCCTCACAACCAAGTCCCCTTCCAAAAGCTCTGCCGCTACCCGCGGCAGAGCTTTTTCTGTCCTCCTCCAAGTTGCGGTGAAATAGGGACTGAATAGGGGCCGACGGGCGCAAAACAATCCCTATTCCACCGCAACTCATCCGGAGATAGTCATTGGGGACAGTCTTGGTGCGCTCTGTTCGTCTTCCCGTTCGTTTTTTGCTCGGTGGGTATACTTTCTTTCGCATTAAACGCCGGACTGAGGAGGTATCCAAATGCCGGACAATGGATCGATTCAAAAGAGAGGCACGCACGAGATGGCTCATGGGCGTCCTGTCCAGATAACCGAGCACACGACGGTAACCGAGCTGCAGCCCAGCCTGTCCGATGTCGTGTGCGCAAACAAAAAGCTGCAGATTGGCTTTATCGTTGCGCTCGTAGTACTGGCGCTGCTGTCGGGCTTTGTAGCTCGTCCGCATTTCGCCGATACCAAAACTTGGGACTCCACCATCGAGGTCATCGATCAAAAGAAAGGTAACGTACTGGCGCTCACGACCTCGTGCGTGGCGCTGTCTGCGGGTATTACCGCGCTGCCGGGTGATACGGGTACGCCGGTTGCCGAGCAGCTCGCGCAGCTTTCGGGTAACTTGGGTATCGTGCTTGCCGTGCTCTACCTCGAGAAATACCTGCTGACCATTTTGTGGTCGGTTGGTCTGGGCATCCTGATCCCGTTCTCGTTCGTACTCTTCGCGGTGTCGCTTGGCATTCACGGACGCTGGAGCACCAGCGCCGTCCTTCGTCGCGTGGCGACGCGCGTGCTGGTGGTCGCCATGATCGGCATGGCGTTGGTGCCTGCAAGTGTATGGGTGTCGCAAAAGGTCGACGAAACGTATCGAGTGAGCATCGAAGCGGCTGAGCAAAAGGCGACTGACGCTGCGAGTGCGGAAGATAGCGATAACTCCAAGGCAAGCAAGAAAAAGGTCGAGTCCACAGAGTCCAAGAACGTGCTTGAGCAGCTTGCCGACGGCGCCTCGGGTCTTGTCACGTCGGTGACCAGCGGCGCCAAGCAGATGACCGATGAGATTGTGCAACAGGTGACCGATCTGATCGAAGGCGTCATCGTGATGATCGTGACCTCGTGTGTTATCCCATTGCTGGTGCTCGCGGCGTTTTTGTGGCTGGGGCACGTGTTGCTGGGGATTGATATTTCCGGTCCAGCGAACTATTTGACGGGTCGTTTCTTGAGCGCTCCGTCCAAGCACGCCAAAAAGGGAAGGCAGTCCGAGTAGCTAAAACAGCTGTATATACCGGGGAATACCGCCGAAGGGCGGCCGAGACACGTTCTCGGCCGCCCTTTTGTTTGTTGAATACGTGGCAGGGTGGGCTTTCCCCGATTCCAAACGGTCAGCAATCATCCGCGAACGGTATTTGTTCAAAAAAGAACAAAGACAAACAAATAATTCTTGCAGTTGATGTTCGAATGTGTTCAAATAAACATGAACAGTGAAGAACCGCACATTCAGATGCCCGGACCTGAACGCGATTCAACACTTCCAAACAGAAACTACGCACCTGCGTATCTCTCAAGGAGGATGTCATGAGGGTTGTAATCGCTTCCGATGCCGACGGTATGTCGATGAAGGAGTCCATCAAGGAGATGCTCATCGCCGACGGTCACGAGGTCGTCGACTATTCCGAGACCCCTGCCGCGGACTTTGTCGATTCCGCGACCGCCGTTGCCAAGGACCTGCTGGAGCACAAGGATTCCCAGGGCTTCGCATTCGATAAGTACGGCGTCGGCTCCTATATGGCCGCCGTCAAGATCAAGGGCATGGTCGTCGCCAACATTTCCGACGAGCGTTCCGCTTACATGACCCGCGAGCACAACGGCTCGCGCATGGTCACCATGGGCCCGGGCGTTGTGGGCACCGAGGTCGCCAAGAAGATCGCCCGCGAGTTCCTGCGTGCCCAGTACGCCGGCGGCCGTCACCAGATCCGTGTCGACATGCTCAACAAGATGGCCTAACGAGAGCCACCGAGAACTCGAACTTCTACCTCAACTTGTGAATTCAGACGAAAGGACGTTCTGATGAAGAAGACCATCGCAATCGGTTGCGACCATATCGTTACGGACGAGAAGATCTATCTGGCCGACCGCCTGGAGCAGGCTGGCTACAAGGTGCTCGACTGCGGCACCTACAGCCACACCCGTACGCACTATCCCATCTACGGTAAGGCCGTGGGCGAGGCTGTCGCCAGCGGCAAGGCCGATTTTGGCGTGGCCCTGTGCGGCACCGGCATCGGCATCACCAACGCCGTCAACAAGGTTCCCGGCGCCCGCTGCGCCCTGGTCCGCGATATGACCTCTGCCCTGTATGCCCGTCGCGAGCTCAACGCCAACATCGTGGGCTTTGGCGGCAAGATCACCGGCGAGTTCCTGATGGCCGATATCATGCTTGCCTTCCTGGAGGAGCCCTACGAGAAGACCCCCGAGCACGATGCCCTGATCGCCAAGATCGATGCCTGCAATAAGGCCGATGCCGAGGCTCAGGCTGACCCGCACTTCTTTGACGAGTTCCTCGAGAAGTGGGACCGCGGCGA
>CATYHY010000209.1 GCA_958407085.1 uncultured Collinsella sp.
AGGTGGCAGGCGAACCATGCCTTCACGTACTCGGCAAAGGCCTGCGGAACCTCGAGCTCGGTCGACCACTCGCAGTTGTAGCACTCGTCCTGCGCCACAATGCAGGGCTTGTTCACACACTTGGAGAGCTCCTCGCCGTCCATAACCTGAACGGTCTTAAGCTCAAAGAAGCGGGAACCGGCCACGTAGGATGCCACGATGTTCTGGGCAAGCTGCGTGTTGGGGCCGGCGGCCGGGCCAAACGGAGTCTCGATGCGCTCGTCAAAAATGGGAAGCGCGCCCTCCTGGTTGGTCGTGACCATCTTGCGCACGCCAAAGACGGCGCCCTGAGTCTTGTGCTCCTCGATGATCCAGTTCATCAGCTGCGAAAACGGGATCGGCCTCATGATGTCGCTCATAATGAGCTCCTCTCTGTAACGCCCGGCGAGACCGCGCGGCGGGCGCAAATACGGTGTAGCGCTAGCACAGCGCCGGCGACCCCGCGGAGGTCGCCTATACGCGCGTCGGATGCGGCGAAACATCCGGCGCGCGTGAATCTACTTGTGAATTAGTAGGTGCGATCGTTGAGCGTGCTCCAGAGCTTCTTGGACTCAGCCATAGTCCACGCGTTGATCTTTTCCTCGTCAATGCCAACGAACTCGCGATCCTTGTACAGAACCTTGCCGTTGATGATGGTGGTACGGCAGTTTTTGCCCATCATGCCAAAGAGCATGTGGCCGTCGATGTTCTCCTCGCTCAGCGGCGTAAAGGGCTTGTAGTCCATAACGATGACGTCGGCAGCGGCGCCGGCCTCGAGTACACCGAGCTTGCGATCGAAGTACTTGCTGGCCATCTTGGCGTTGTTCTCGAACAGCATGGTCATGGCCTCGCACCAGCCCACGTTGGGCATGGCGGCGTTGTGGCGCTGAATGATCAGGAAGACCTTGAGGCTCTCGAGCATATCGTGGGTGTAGGCGTCGGTGCCCATGCACACGGGGATGCCGCGGCGGAAGAACTCGAGCACGGGGGCGCAGCCCACGGCGTTGCCCATATTGGATTCGGGGTTGTTGACCAGCCAGGTGCCGGACTCCTTGACGATATCCATCTCGGCGGGCGTCACGTGGATGCAGTGGCCGAGCATGGTGTCGGGACCGAGCAGGTTGTGCTGCAGCAGGCGCTCGACGGGGCTGATGCCGCCGCGGTTGAGGCGGGAATCCCACACGTCGTTCATGCCCTCGCACACATGGATGTGGAAGCCGGTCAGGCCGTTGTTGGCCTCGGCCATCTTATCCATGGTCTCGTCCGAAAGCGTAAAGGTGGCATGTCCGCCAAACATGGCGGCGATCATATGGTTGTCGTTATCGCGACGCTCCTTGGCGGCCCACTGGGCAAATTCGGCGTTCTCGGCAATGGCCTGGTCGCATTTTTCCTGGCCGCGGCGATCGGAGACCTCGTAGCACAGGCACGAACGCATGCCCAGCTCCTGAGCTGCGTCCTTAATGGTAAAGAGGCTACCCGGGATCTCACAGAAGCTCGCATGGTGATCGAAGATCGTGGTGACGCCGTCGCGGATGGAGTCCAAGATCGTGGCATAGGCGCTGGCCTTGGTGCCGTCGAGCGTCAGGTTGTCGTCGATCTTCCACCACTGCTGCTCAAGATTCTCCAGGAAGTTGGTGGGGTTGCAGCCCTTGATGGCAAGGCCGCGGGCTAGACCCGAATAGATGTGGGTGTGGCAGTTGATGAGTCCGGGCATGATGAGGTTGCCCTGGGCGTCGACGTACTCGGCATCCGGGTACTTGGCCTTGAGCTCGCACTCGGGGCCCACTTCGACGATCGTATCTCCGTCAATGGCGACCGCACCGTTTGGAATAAACGGGGTCTGAGCGTTGCGGGTAAAGACGGAACCGTTAGCGACCAGAAGCATGGATGCTCCCTTCGACATCAGAGGCGGGGTTTGACACCTCTGACATGGCGGAGTGCGAAGCGCCGGCCTACACCGGAAACGGGCCCTCTCCCGTCAACGCTTCACCAAAGGGACAAACCCTTTGAAGTGCGGCTTGGCGCCGCATGACGTCGGCGGACGAGGCGATGCGTCCGCCGACGAATAGCACCGAATTGGTTACTTCTTGCTCTCGGGCAAGACCAGATCCACGGCAGCGTCCTTGGCAGCATCGATGTGCTGGGCCACGACCGGCGTCTGCGGAAGGATCAGGTTAAGGACAATGGCCATGATGGCGGTGGGGGTTACGGCATTGGAGCCGATGACGGTGGAAACCCAGGTGGGCATACCCTCGCCGGCAAGGCAACCGCTGGCCATCCAGATACCCAGGCCAAAGACGACGGAGGTACCGACGATGGTGGTAGTGCGCTGCGTGAGGCCCTCGCGGGTGAACATGCGCACGCCGTTCATGGTGATGGTGCCAAAGACGCCGACGGTCGCGCCGCCGATGACGGGCTGCGGGATAGCGGAAAGGACGGCAGAGAGCTGCGGGAACAGACCGGCGATGGCAAAGACGGCCGCGATGATCACAAAGACCCACTTGTTGACGACCTTGTTGGAGCAGATGATGCCCACGTTCTGGCCAAGGGCGCTGGTGGGAAGACCGCCCAGCAGGCCGCCGACCATAGAGGTGAGGCCCTGGGACACGATAGCGCCGGAGAGCTCGCGCTCGGTGGGCATACGGTCGATGGAGCCCAGGCAGGCGGCGGAGACGTCACCGATAACCTGGATGGCAACCATGGGGAACACGACGGCGAGGGTAATGCAGACCTCGGGATCAAACTCGAGCGCGTAGGGCATGAGCTTGGGAAGAGCGAAGACCTGAGCGGTGGCGACGCTGGAGAAGTCGATCATGCCAAAGGGGATCGAAACGATCATGCCAACGATCATGCCAAAGAACACGGATCCCAGCTTGAGCGTGCCCTTGCCAAAGTTGGCGAGCGCAAAGACCACGGCGAAGGTGAT
>CATYHY010000210.1 GCA_958407085.1 uncultured Collinsella sp.
GGATTGGCGGCATCGTAAGCATCGGTATAGCGTTTGAAGGCCGCGGTCGCCCGGCCCCGATCGATAGCTGTCATAATGACTTCCTAAAAAGCTGTGTCTTTCGATCCGGTGGCAATTGTAGGTGAACTCGGTTGCTGTCGGGCGATGATTCTGCCGTGTCGTTGCCTGACCCAACGAATCGAATTTCTCACCGAGCCGGTCTGCTTCTTCTGGTACCATGGTCAAACTTTACTGTAGCAAAGCGTGACGTGGGCTTTTGTTCTGCGTCAGCGGAAATGGGGGTTTCATGGCACAGGAAGCGACCGCCAACGAGCAAAAGAAATTCAAGGTACCGCGTATCCCGGGTGACATCATGATCTATCCGATGATCGTTGGCCTTTTGCTCAACACTTTCTGTCCGCAGGTCTTTGAGATCGGCGGCTTCTTTACGGCTGCCTGCCGCGGCGGCTCCAATACCATCGTCGCTGCGATCCTGCTCTTCGTGGGTGCCGGCATCAGCTTTAAGTCCACGCCGAGCGCTATCAAGACTGGCATCGTCGTACTGATTCCCAAGCTTGTTGTTGCGGCCGCCCTTGGCTTGGGTGTGGCATATTTCTTTAACGACAACTTCCTGGGCCTGAGCTCCGTGTCTATCATCGGCGGCATCACGTTTTGCAACATGGCGCTCTATACGGGCATCATGGGCGAGTTCGGCGATGAGTCCGAACAGGGCGCTGTCGGTATCCTGTTCTTTACGGCCGGCCCCGCCGTCACGATGATCATCCTCGGTGTCTCGGGTCTCGCCAACATCCCCGTCGGCACCATCATCGGATCCATCCTGCCGCTTGTTATCGGCATGGTCCTGGGCAACTTGTTCCCGTTTATCAAGAACCTGCTGGTCCCCGGCGCCAATCCCGCGATCGCTGTCATCGGTTTTCAGCTCGGTGCGTCCATGAGCCTTTCGAGCTTTATCACCGGCGGTATTTCGGGCATCCTGTTGGGCCTTATCACGCTCTTTATCGTCGGCCCCATTACCTTTGCGTTTGAGCGCCTGTGCGGCGGCAATGGCAAGGCGGCCGTTGCCTGCTCCACTATCGCCGGCACGGCCATGACCACGCCGGTCGCCCTCGCCGAGGTCGCTCCGCGCTATGCCGAGCTTGCGCCCACCGCGTATGCGCAGATCGCCACCGCTGTCATCATCACGGCAATCATGGCCCCGATTCTGACCGGCTGGGTCGATAAGAAGTTCTGCCACGGCAAAGAGGATCTGTCGCCTGCCGGTGTCGAGGCCATCGAGGAGGCCGTCGCGACCGACATCGATGGCGAGTAATCGTCGACGCGAGTCAATCAAGCCGGCGTGCAATTCGCGCCGTTTGAGCGCCCGAACGAAAGCTGTCTTGCAGTGACGTTCGGACGCTCTGCTATTATTCCCCTTACCCCTGCGGAGTAGGGGTGTTTATTGCCCAGACACGAATCGGGCGATTCTGACCACTTGGATATTGAAGGGATGGCGTCTAGTGGTTAAGGCACTCAAGATTGAGATATTCCTGCTATGCATGATTGTTCTTATCGGGCTTGCCGCGCGAAGTCGCCACTCCTTGTTCTCGAGTACCCAGCAGTTATTGTTTAGTACGCTCGGCTACACCTCTGCCGCGTACATGTTATTCGATATAATCTGGACGCTTTCGGACGGTGTGGGCGGCACGCTGGGCATTGCTGCCAACTGGATTTCCAACGCGGTTTCGTTTTCGCTCTTTGCCGCCGCGTGCCTCATTTGGTTTATCTATTCCGAGACGGTGCAGGGTTCTCGCCTTTTGACCGCGCGCTATAGGATGGCGTTTGTAACGCTGCCTGCGGTGCTGGTAGTCGTACTGGCGTTTACTAGCTACTGGACGCATGCCCTGTTCTATATCGATGCGCAGGGCGCGTATCGTCGCGGTTTTGTCTATATGATCCAGCCCATCGTCAGCTACTGCTACGTTATATATACGTCCCTGCATGCGTTTATACAATCTTGCAAGGTCGAGAGCCTACAAAAGAAGGCCATCTATCAAACCTTGGCATTTTTCGCCATTCCGGCCTTGGTGGCCGGTGTCTTTCAGGTCTTTTATTCGGGTCCCTGCCTTAGTGTCGGCATCATGTTAAGTATGTTGCAGCTCTACATTGTTTGTCAGGAGCAGCTGATCTCGACCGACCCGTTGACTGGCCTTAACAATCGCAACCGTTTTGAGACCTATATGCTGTCGCTGTTCTCGGGTGCTGATCAGGCCGATGATGTGTATCTGCTTATGATGGACGCCGACGGCTTTAAGCAGATTAACGACCGGTATGGACATGTGGAGGGCGACCATGCTCTCCAGGTCATATCTGCTACGCTCAAAGAGGTCTGCTCGGCGTCTGGTGGCTTTATCGCACGTTATGGCGGCGATGAGTTCGTGGTGCTCCAGAAGGCTGCGGCGGAACAGGACATCATAGACCTGTGTTCGGCGATTAACGACGAGCTCGCTCGTGCCGAGGTGCCGTATGCATTGCGGATGTCCATCGGTTACGCGCGGGTCGGCGATAGTGTTGATACCTGGCAAGACTTACTTCGCGCTGCCGATGCGGAGCTCTACCGCGTCAAGGCCGAGAAAAAGAAAGCCGGCGTCCAGATACGCTAGAAAAAAGGGGCGCACGCTTGCGTGCGTGGCGGCCCTCAGCTCACCGATGTACTCCATTAAGCTAAGGTACATGAATCCCCTCTGCTAAATAAGGGCAGTTCGTTAAGCTTTTTTGGGTTTGTTGACGATGATGATGCCGCCGCAGACCAACAGCAGGGCAACGATGACGGTAACGGGGCTCGTGCCAGCGCCCTCGCCGAGCAGCAGCGCGCTCAGCAGCACACCAAAGACGGGGTTCATAAACCCAAAGACCGAGACGCGGCTGACGGGGTTGACGGCAAGCAGGCGCGACCACAGCG
>CATYHY010000211.1 GCA_958407085.1 uncultured Collinsella sp.
CACAGCTCGCCCTTTTCGTCAAAGGAGAGCGTGTCGCCAAAGATCTCGTCGACATGCTCGCGCACGACGCCCGAGCAGTTGTTGAGGATGTGCATAAAGGCTTCGTACTCACCATGCACGTCGCTCATAAAATGCTCGGTGCCCTTGGGTAGGTTGAGGATGGCCGAGAGGTTGATAATTTCGGTAAATGCGGATTGTTCGGTGGGGAACTGTCTCGACAGCAGGCGCAGATACTTGAAGTCTTGCGGGTTGCGATCGAATGCGACCATGAAACACCTTCCGATGGGGCTGGTAAAACTGATAAACAGCGTCAAACGTTTATCAGTATGCGCCGCTTTTGTTTCGATTTTGCGCCAGCGGCTGAATTGTCGGCTGAATGGTTTGGTAAATCGATTTAGTGAAGGTAGATGTGTTGGTTGGGTGGAGACGACAGAGGGTGTTTTCTCAGATATTTATGCGTGGGGCCGGTGGAGACGATGGTGGTAAAGATGTTCACTATTTTTGGTTCGATTTGGTAAATAGTGGACATATGTACCGCATGTAGGCTCACTGTGCGATAATTTGCGCAGCAATGAGTAAGGAGCCTCATATGAGTGATTATGTCCTGACCTGTGAATCCGCCGCCGACCGAACCCGTGAGTTCTTTGCGTCGCGCAATATCCCTGTCGTGTGTTTTCATTACGAGATCGACGATGTTGTCTATACGGACGATCTGTATCAGTCGATTACGCCGGACAAGTTTTTTGCCCAGATTGCCGCGGGCGCCATGCCCAAGACGTCTCAGGTGAGCGTGGGCGAGTACGAGGAGTTTTGGGAGCCGTTTGTTGCCGAGGGTAAAGACGTGCTGCACCTGACGTTGTCGTCGGGTATTTCGGGCACGTATGGATCGGCCTGCGTCGCGGCGCAGATGCTCGCGGATCGCTATCCCCAGGGCGGCAAGGTGCGCGTCATCGATTCGCTGGGGGCGTCTTCGGGCTTTGGCCTGTTGCTGGAATATGCCTCCGACGTGCGCGATAGCGGGGCTTCACTCGACGAGACGGCTGCCTGGATCGAGGAGCACAAACTCAACCTGCACCACTGGTTCTTCTCGACCGATCTGTCGAGCTACCTACGAGGCGGTCGCATTTCGGCTGCGAGCGCGATCATCGGCACGGCGCTTAAGATTTGCCCGCTTATGACGGTCGATTGCGAAGGTAAGCTGTCGCCACGTGAGAAGATTCGCACTAAGAAGCGCGCGATTTCCGAGATGGCCAAGACCATGATGGCACACGTGCAGGACGGTGTGGATTATTCGGGTAAGTGCATCATGTCGCACTCGGCGTGCCGTGAGGATGCCGAGGCAGTTGCGGCGCTGATTGGGGAACAGGTTCCGCAGCTTAAAGGCAAGATTGAGATCAATGACATCGGTACTCTGATTGGCTCGCACACCGGACCTGGTACGGTGGCGCTCTTCTTTATGGGCGACAAGCGCGTGGATTAACTTGGCCCATCACGTCGCTGCATGATTGCTCAAACGAAAACGGCCCGCCTCACGTTTGTGGGGCGGGCCAAGATGTTTTGCTAGCGCTTCTTTCCGCGGAAGAAAAAGCCGTGCAGTGACGGCTTGAGGCCGCGGTTGGCGCGATGCTCCTCGACGCGCTCGTGGATCGAAGCGACGCGCTCGATGACTTCGTCGGGAATCGGCACGTCGGGATTCATGTTCTCGACCTGGCTGACCTCGGCGGCGGCGACCTGGTCGATAATGGGCACATCGTCGCGCGAGATGACGGGCGTGGCGTCTTCTTTCATCTTGCGGTAGCGCTGCATCATGTCGGTCTGTAGCTGCTGGGCCGAAGGCGGCGTCCAAATGATGGCGTTGGCACCGGCGGCGATGGTTTCGCGGATGCTCTCGGGCGTCTTGCCGCCCGGCGCGATGAGCGGCAGGTTGGGATAGTGCTCGCGCAGCTCGCGTAGGACCTGCGGTGTGTTTTTGCCGGCCGCGATGTTGAGAATCTTGGCTCCGGCGCGCACCTTGGCATGCGCATCGTCGTCGCAACGTACGACCGTGGCGATGACAGGGATGTCGGCGATGTTGGTGATGTGCTCGACCATCCCGGCGGTGGCGGGGGAGTTGACCACGCAGCCCGCCGCGCCCTGCATCTCGGAGACGGCTGCCATCTGCACGGAGCGCTTACCGGTCGTAGTTCCGCCGCCCACGCCTACAAAGACCGGGCACTCGGCGACGGTCAACAGTGCCTGCGTAATGGCCGGCTGCGGCGTGAAGGGGTAAACGGCAAAGACGGCATCGGCGTTGGAGTTGCGGATAACCGCGACATCGGTGGTGTAAATGAGCGACTTGATGCGGCGGCCGAAGAGCGTAAAGCCGCTGGCCTCCTCGATCTCGTCGGGCATGCGAAGGGCCGCCTTGCGCAAACGTCCGTCGATGGGCAGTGGCTCCATGGGGAGCAGTCCGTTGGGGGTCACGGCTACCTGGGGCTCGGTGAACTCGTCTGCGAGCTCGACCTCGGAGAAATCGACCGAGGCGACGATGTCCTCGTGAACCTCGGCGGGCACATCGATGGGAGCTTGGTCGTTTGCCGCGGCAGGCGTGTCGAAGGAGCTGGTGCCGACGAAGGCGTCGACGCGCTCATTTAGATCGTTGAGGGTATCCATGGAGGCTCGATTCTATGTGATAACGGCCGGCGCTATGCAGCCGGAATTGCGAATGCTAAATCGTTTGACGAGTTGATTTTTCCCCGCCGCGCCATCCGTTAGACCGAAGGGCCGGCGAACGTGAAGGAGCTGTGGTGGCGGGGATCGAGGTGCTATCTTGAAAGTCCCGTTTAAAAGAGAGGTGACGCGGTATGGAATTGACAGCAATGTTTGGCTCGATTGGCCTGTGTGTGGGCGCAATCGTTGCCGCCGCGGTCATCTACTT
>CATYHY010000212.1 GCA_958407085.1 uncultured Collinsella sp.
ATGCGTGCGAGTCCTAGTTGCTTCCGACATACCTGCCACTTCTTAGCCTTAACCGTTAATCTGCTTTCTTACGTGCAAGTTAGATAGTAGCATTTTACTGTTTGCTCAAAGCAGTTAATTAAAGTAGACGCGGCGTTATCTGGGCATTTGGCACCAAATTACGACATTTCTTTATCGATTATTTACGCTGGTAGCTGACTCGCAGCTAATCGTCATTCGCTTGCCAACAAAATTGGCATCTCTTTGTGTCCTTTGGTATAGAGGATATAGTTATTAACCCCTCCCCCAATAATTTTGAGTGATCTGCGAGGCAGTAGACGTCCTCACTCCTCATGATTACCGCGCATTGCCATCCACCGGAGCAAAACAAAAAGGGCGGGACCTGCTGCGCTTGCAGGCCCCGCACCGATTGACACCCGACGGGACACAGCCGGGCGAGACGAATCCGTGCTACCGCCCCGCCTGGCCGCGAAGTTAGCTACAGTTCGTTGGCCGCGTGATATGCCGTGCGAATGGCACTCGCAATGTCGGCGGTGCGCTCGCCCGAGCAGTCGCCCACGCAGGTCACGGGCACCGTCACGCCGTCCAGGTCAAACGCGTTGGCCTTGGAGCCCACAGCCATCACCACGTAATCGCAGGCGATCTTCACCGGCTCCTCGGCGCCGTCCTCGGTGGTGCGAACAGCCTCCACGCCCTCGTCGGTAATGGCGGTCAGGCGGGTCTTCACGTGCTGCTCCACGTTGTGCTCTGCAAAGTCGCTCATAATCAGCGGCAGAATGGTCTCGGACTCGCCCGCGGCAATCTTGTCGAGCATCTCCACGATCGCCACCTCGCAGCCGTGCTGCAGCAGGTACTCGGCAGTCTCGGTGCCCACCAGGCCACCGCCAATGACGGCGACGCGCCCGCTGAGCTCCACCTTGCCGGCCAGCACGTCCCAGCTCGAGACGACCTTCTCCGAGTCGGCACCCGGAACGGGGATGACCACGTCGTGCGCGCCCACGGCCACAATCGCGGCGTCGGCGGCGTTGAGGTCCTCGGCGGTAGCGGCATGGCTGAGCTCAACCTTCACGCCCAGGCCAGGCAGAATCTTCTCGTAGTACTCGACCGAGCGCATGATCTCGTCCTTGCGCGGAGGCGCAGCCGCCAGCACAATCTGGCCGCCCAGATGATCGCTCGCCTCGTAGACGGTCACGTCGTAGCCGCGCTTGGCCGCCACGCGCGCGGCCTCCAGGCCGGCGATGCCGCCGCCCACCACGGCGATCTTCTTGTCGCCCTCGCCCGGCTTGATGGCGATGGTCGCCTCGTCGCCGTTCTCGGCATTGAGCACGCACGAAATGTACTTGCGGTTTTGAATCGCATCGACGCAACCCTTGTTGCAGTTGAGGCACTCGCGGATGGGCTCACCCGTGGCGGCCTTCAGCGCAATGTCGGGGTCGCACATGAGCGAGCGGCCATAGGCGATGATGTCGGCGGCGCCGTCTTCCAGAATCTTCTCGCCGGCCTCGACCGAAACCACGCGGCCCACGGTTGCCACCGGCACGGAGACCAGGGCCTTGACGCGCTCGGCCACGGGCAGCGTCCAGTTGTAGGGCATGGCGCCCATGGGCGGAATGGTGTCGCCCATGTTGCCGGTGTGGTTTGCCTGCGCGACCTGGATCATGTCGATGCCGGCGCCCTCGAGCAGCTTGGCAAACTCGCAGGCCTCGTCGGGCTGCAGGCCGCCCTTGCCGCGCGGCGTGCCGTCGGGGTTCTCCATGATCACGGGGAGCTTGTACTCCACCATCAGCTGCGGCGCGGCTTCCTTAATGGCAGCGACGACCTCCAGCGCGTAGCGAACGCGGTTCTCGAACGAGCCGCCGTACTCGTCGGTGCGCTGGTTGAGGATGGCCGAGCACAGCGAACCTACCAGGCGGTCGCCGTGGACCTCGATGGCATCGATCCCGGCCTGCTGCGCGCGAGCGGCCGAGGCGGCGATAGCCTCCTTGATCTGGGTGAGCTGCTCCACACTCGCCTCGTTCACAAAGTGCTGCATGTCGTGGTGCAGCTTGGCGTAGGCCTGGTTGCGGATCTCGTTGGACTCGGCCATCTTGGCGGCAAAGGTCTCCTCGTCGCCGGCGGCCTTGGCCTCCTGCGCGGCCTTGGCGGCGGCCATGGATCCCATGACCATGCGGCCGACACCGGGCACGTCGTACTCGGGGTGGAACAGCTGCAGCGCGACCTTGGCGCCGTGCTTGTGGACGGCATCGGCCAGGGCCTTAAACGTGGGGATCTGGGCGTCGGTTGCCAGCTTGGGCGTGGGGCTTGCGGTCATAACGGGGGCGACGTCGCCGATGACGATGTAGCTCACGCCGCCACGGGCCAGGCGCTCGTAAAAAGCCAGGCTGCGCTCGCCGATGGAACCGTCGCGCTCCTCGTAGCCGGTGGTCAGCGGCGGGAACATAATGCGGTTCTTGAGCTCAAGGGGGCCAACCGTAATGGGCTGGAGCAGCTTGGATGCAGGTGCGGTCATGGACATTCCTCTCTTGTAGGCGCGGCGGCGATGATGCCGCGTAGTTGTCTAGAGGATATGGCATGGGGGCACAGCGGCGCAACGGAAATCGGCAGACAGCAGGTAGCGACAGGTGGATGGGGCGGGGCGGCCCGTCGGTTTGTCTCAATCTGTAACAGTTACGCGGTAAAACTGGGTCTTACTGTTACAGATCGAGACAAACCAAACCCGCCTGCTAGAAAATCTCAATCTATAACAACAACTCGGCAAAATCCGTCCCTCGTGTTACAGATTTAGACAAACACGACCCAACCCACCGGTATATCTCGACCTGTAACACCTAGCCGCCCAAATCGGGTCTAGATGTTACAGATCGAGATTTTGTTTGAGAGGCCGAGAATTGGACCGAAAACACGGTCCCGAAATAA
>CATYHY010000213.1 GCA_958407085.1 uncultured Collinsella sp.
ACATGTGCGGATGAATGTGGGAGGTGTTCGGATAAAGTCGATAATCAAGGATCGTTGATGCTCTCGGTTTGCCGCTGGCGCGCTTGTACCCCGCTACCCCACTTCCCTGTATACTGATGTAGCACGTGTTTCATCCGGGCTTGTTGGGCCGGATTGTTCATGGGAGGGTCTTGTGGCTGCTTCGAATCCGCCTAAGGGGAGCGTTTCTTCTTCGTCCATCAAGCCGGTTACGCGCAAGGCCGTGCGTTGCCAGCGCGAGGTCGCTTGGCTTGTCACGCAGGCGGCGGGCAGGCTTGTGGCGACCACTCAGGACGTCAATGCGCCTACGCCGAGCTTTGTGTTAGCGGCGGCGCTGGATTTTGCGCGCCAATTGGAGCTTGCCGCGCAGGATGCCAACGGCCACCTCGACTACCAGAACGTTATGGCGCCCGACCTGCAAACGTTCTGCCACATGGCCAAGTTGCCTGCCGCGCCCAATGCGCTTTCGGACGCAGGCTACATGTTTACGCTCTCGGGCGCGGACCTTATCCGCGACATCTATGCATACTGCAGCGAGCTCGCCGAGTGCCACGTCTTTGACGCGGCAGAAGTCAAACCGGGAAATGTCATCAAGCTGGTTCTTAGGCTGTTCCTGATGGACGGGTTCGGGGCCATGCCGGCGTAAGCCGAGTCTTTAGCATCACCGTCGACTGGGCAAAAACCGCTTTACCTTAATGGACGCCAATCGAGGGTCGATTATTGGGTCGCCTCGTCCACTAACGCATCTATCCCACGCGCTCCGACAGTCGATACTTGCGGTTGCGGCTCGTCGCCGGCGCCGTGGGCTCAAGCTCGCCTTGAGCAATGAGCGCGTTGACGCGCGACCTAACCTGGGAAATTGTGAGCCCTGTGCGCTCTGCCAGCTCGCGCGTCCCCAGCTCGCCGTAGTGTTTGAGTGCCGTCACAATTAAGCCCCCGCCATGATCGACCGGCTCGATCTTTGAACGGTAAAGTACGACCTTGAACCGATCGAATCCGGGGCAGAACAGGGGCTCGGCCAGACCATGCGCGCGCATAGCATCGATCATCATCGGGATGCCCGAGCCATTGCCCTCAGCCGGCGAACCTGCGCCATCCGGCAGCGGGACAATCGACATGAGCTTCACAAGCGTCGCGTTACGGCATCGGGAGCTGCCGTCAAACAAGTTCTCGCGAGTCTTTCCCCCGTAAAGGCCGCCAGGATTCGTCACCTCGACACGATCGTCAAAGACGTCGACGGCAATCGATTGTCCACAGAACCGATCCCCGTATTCTCGATGGATTACGGCGTTGGCGATTGCCTCGCGCAGAACCTCCTCGGGAATCTCCAGCGAGTCGATACGCGAGATGCCTTGGACGGTCGAGATGCGGCGCAGGTTTTTGGCGACAGCTGCGACGGCATCCGAGATCATCTCGCCCAACGTTCCCTCACAGATTGTGCGGTCCATGAACCTCAGCGACCCCGCAGCTCCCTTTTGAGCTCCCACGTGGACAGCCACATCAATGAAGAGCTTGGGATAGAACTGCTGAGGGTAAACGCCCGCGGCAAGGAGGCCGGCCTTGGTAACATTGCCCTGGAAGTCGAGGAAATTCAGACGCTCCATCTTTGTCTTCTTGTCCGCCGCACCGCGCATCGCTCGAGGCGTCAACGAATAGGCACGCTCTATCGTGCGGTCGACCAGCGACTCGTCGAGATCGCCCACACTCGTGCCGGGCACCGCATCGCGATCGCTAGGACTCGTCCGTTCATATGACGACAGTGCCAAAACCTCGGTCGACGAAAGCGGGACATCTTTGTCATCGATGCGTTTGTAGCTGCCACCTTGAGCGCCCCGCTCTATGACATAGCAAGGCTTGCTCGACGGGTCGAGCTCCTCAATCGTGATGACCAGAACCACGGTGCCCTGAAGCTCCACTCGCTCGATCGTGTATTTAGGCGGATTGGCCAGCTTTCCTCGACCGCCCGCAACACCCATGCCTGACACAAATTGGTTGAGCACTTTCTCGGTCTCGAAGTTCTCAACCGGGACAAAACCTGCGCGCTCACTCACTCCGAGCACGATGATTCCGCCGGCAGTGTTCGCGAATGCGCTCACCGTTTCCCATACGTCGCGGGAAAGCGTCGTGGCGCTCTCCTTCACTTCGACGTTAAGATCATCCGAGCCCATACGCCTTAAAGACTCAAGCAGACCGGTCAGCTCGTTTTCGTTCATCTGCACGTCCTTTCGCTCGGTCCTGCGGAGAATGCCGCGGATAGATTTCCCTCGTCTCTCAGTTATCTCTCGAAATTATCTCTCATCTTTCTGTTATCTCTCATATTAGAGATGAGTGAGAGATAAAAGATAAGATGTCTGCCATCTGTTTCATATAAACATGTTTTTGCTGGTAGAACAATCGGTATTGAGATAATACCATGATTGCTTGTCTCTTTGCTGCTCAGTTATCTCTCATATTTATCTCTCGTCTTTCTGTTATCTCTCGTATTCGTGACGAATGAGAGATGAGAGATGTGCGGGCGGCGGATGAGCGTGGATTTTGGGCGGTATTTGGGCGTTTTGAGGCTGATTCCGTCCGAAAATCCACTCTCATTCGATAGGCGTCCAAGTTTCCACGCTCGCGCGGCGGGCACGCGGGGCCTTTACCCAATCCGCTGGCATCGTCTCCAGTTCGCCGCAGAGCCGCGGCCCCATATGGGTATACTCTCGTGGATTCGACTCGATTCGCCCCCGCTGGGGCGTCAAAGGAGACTGCATATGCCCACCACCTCAACCGACCCGCGCGCCGCAGCCGCTGCACTGCTGGTGCCCGGCACTACCTGCCACGGCTTTGCCGTCGAGCGCCGCGAGACCGTGCCCGAGCTCGACTCGG
>CATYHY010000214.1 GCA_958407085.1 uncultured Collinsella sp.
GAGTGCGGTTGCGGCCACCACCATGGCGAGGACCACGAGTGCTGCGGCGGCCACGGCCATGATGATGGCCACGAGTGCTGCTGCGGCCACCATCACGGGGAGTAGCGCCCATGAGCTGGACGTTCGTGGTGCTTGCGCTGGTGCTCTTTCTCTTCGCGATCTACATTGGCTTTTTGTGCGGCCAGTGGGCGTGCGAAAAGCGCGTCATCACCAAGCGCGACTACTGGATTGCCAACTTTGCGGGAGCGGCGGCAGTCATCCTGCTGACCTGGGTGTTCTCGCTGTTCCCGCTGGTGCAGTTTGCGCCGATCGGCTGGCTCGGCGGCTTTATCGCCGGCCTTAAGATGAGCTTTGGCGAGTCCGTCGGTCCGTGGCGCAAACACGACGAGGTCTTTAACGTTAACAAGGCTCACCGCGCCGCCGCCGACGCGGGCGATGCCGAGGAGCGCCGCCGTGCGCGTCGCAATGGCGCGGCCGACCGACAGCTCATCTCGGTCACCGATGACAGCAAGGGTGCTGGCAAGCACGCTAAGAAATAGTAAGAAGAGGTAACTATGGCAGAAAACAAAGACGAACAGCTCACCGACGAGGAGCTGGCACAGCTCCAGCTGGCAGAGGAGAACGAGAACGCCGTCGACCGCCTGGTCCAGGAGCTCGGCTGCCCCACGCGCCGCATCCGTCAGTTTGCCGCCCGCGTGCTGCACCTGCTTGCCGAGCGCGATCCGCAGCGCGTCGTGCCCTGCGTGCCCGCGCTGATCGAGGCGCTCGACCGCCCCGAGGCTCAGACCCGCTGGGAGGCTCTCGATGCCCTGGCGGCGCTCGCCACCACCTGCCCCGAGCAGCTGGGCGATGCCTTTGAGGGCGCCGAGACCGCGCTGTTCGATGAGATTTCGTCCACGCTGCGCTATGCCGCCTTCCGCCTGCTGTGCGTGTGGGGCGCCACGAGCGTCGAGCGTTCGCGCGAGGCTTGGCCCATCCTGGACGAGGCCATCCAGTGCTACCACGGCGACCTCGAGTATCGCGACATGCTCGGTTGCCTGTACGAGTTTGGCCGGGGCGAGATTGACGCCGAGGTCGCCGAGAAGCTCGCGCTGCGCCTTAAGTTCGATGCCGAGAACGGCAAGGGTAGCTATCTCAAGGCCCGTTCGAGCGAGATTTGCGAAATGCTTGTTAAACGTTTTGGCCTGGATCTCTCCAAAAAGAAGAAGCGTGCTAGCGTAAAAAAATCTGACGACGCCGAAGACGAGGAGTAACAGATTATGGCGCACGATGTAGTCCTGATTCCTGGTGACGGTATCGGTCCCGAGATTACGCAGGCTATGCGCCGCGTGGTCGAGGCCACTGGTGTCCAGATCAACTGGAACGTCCAGGAGGCCGGTGCCGGCGTCATGGACGAGTTTGGCACGCCGCTGCCCCAACATGTGCTCGATGCGGTCGCCGAGACCAAGGTTGCTATCAAGGGCCCCATCACCACGCCGGTCGGCACGGGTTTCCGCAGCGTTAACGTCGCCCTGCGCAAGCATTTTGACCTGTACGCCTGCGTGCGCCCCTGCCTGTCGCAGCCGGGCGACGGCTCGCGCTTCCGCGACGTCGACCTGGTTATCGTGCGCGAGAACACCGAGGACCTCTATGCCGGCATCGAGTTCGATGAGGGCGCTGCCGAGGTCGAGGAGCTCTCACAGCTTGTCGAGCGCTCGGGTCAGAAGACCTTCGCCGCCGATTCCGCCATCTCAATTAAGCCCATCTCCATCGCCAAGAGCCGCCGCATTGTGGAGTACGCCTTTGAGTATGCCCGCCGCTGCGGCCGCAAAAAGGTGACGGCCGTGCATAAGGCCAACATTATGAAGGCGACCGATGGCCTGTTCCTGCGCGTTGCGCGCGAGGTGGCCGCCAACTATCCCGATATTGAGTTCAACGACAAGATCGTCGACGCCACCTGCATGGGCCTGGTCCAGAACCCCAACGACTTCGATGTCCTGGTGCTGCCCAACCTGTACGGCGATATCGTCAGCGACCTGTGCGCCGGCCTGGTAGGTGGCCTGGGTATGGCCCCCGGCTCCAACATCGGTGCCGACTGCGCCATCTTCGAGGCAACGCATGGCTCCGCGCCCGATATCGCTGGCCAGGATATCGCCAACCCCACGGCCGAGATTCTGTCTGCGGCTATGATGCTCGATCATCTGGGCGAGAACGATGCGGCCAATCGTATCCGCGCCGCCGTGTCCGCCACGCTCGACGAGGGTAAGCAGGTTACCGGCGACGTACGTCGTGCCCAGACCGGCTCCGTCGAGGGCGCCGTGGGCACGCAGGCCTTTGCCGATGCCGTTATCGCGCACCTGGCCTAAGACATGCAGGCTGCAAACGCCTAAATAGTACTTAAGTGTTTGCGTATAACCTAAGAATCAATACGCCCGGCACTCTGTCGGGCGTATTCTATTGAAGACTATGTTTCCTAACAAGGAGTAACTGATATGGGTCTGATTCAAAAGAAGGACGAGAAGGACGAGATCGACGGCATCCAGATCATCGAGCGCGGCGAAGGCCCCGACGGTGACGAGGACGAGAAGATCGATCTGGTCGCCGGTACGTCTGCCGAGCACATTGCCGCCGGCACGACGGCCGAGGAGGAGGACGCCCGACTGGAGGCTCAGATTGCCGCGGATGCCGCTGACGAGAATCTGATGCCCGAGGCCCAGGATGAGGACGACGATATTCTGGGTTCCGATGAAGACGACCATGCATCCAGGCACAAGAAGACGATGATTGCCGCCTTTGTGGTTGCCGTCGTGATCGCCGCCGTGGTCGGCTTCTTTATTGGCAGTGGCGGCTTTGGCGGCAAGGGTGTCGGCTCGTCGACCCTGACCGAGGACCAGCTCGATTCGAC
>CATYHY010000215.1 GCA_958407085.1 uncultured Collinsella sp.
CCGGGGGCGGCGCGCCGTGTGACGTGCCGCCCCCGGCTGAGAAATGGGGACAGGTTGTGTGAGCGGGCAACCCCGCCAGCCACTAGTCCAGACGACGGGTCTGCGCTACGTGCTTGTACCAGTAGGCGCTTGCCTTGGGCGTGCGCTTCTGGGTCTCAAAGTCAACGTAGAAGAAGCCATAGCGCTTGTTGTAGCCATTGGTCCAGGAGAACTGATCCTGCAGGCTCCACAGGAAGTAGCCGCCCACGTTGACGCCCACCTCCATGGCCTTGAGCAGCCAGCGCAGGTGCTGCTCGATGTAGTCGATGCGCGGCTGGTCGTCCACAAAGCCGTCTTTGTAGGGGTCCTTGTAACCCATGCCGTTTTCGGTGATGAAGATCTGCTTGTAGTTGGGGTAGCGCTGCTTAATGTAGACGAGCAGATCGAACAGGCCCTCGGGATAGATGATCCAGTCCCAGTCGGTGGTGGGGATGCCAGGCTTGTTCACATGCTCGCCAATACCCTTAACGCGCCAGCGGCCGGTGCCCTTCTCGCCCGTACCGTTGTGGTGCAGGTCGTTCTCGCCATCGTAAGCCTTCAAAAAACGGCACTGATAGTTGTTAACGCCCAGGTAGTCGTTGTAGAGCGCGGCCTCGCGCATAATCTCGAGGTCCTCGTCCAGAATCTCGATGGTGCCGCCCGAGACGGCAGCCAGGCGGTTGGCGCACTCCAAGGTGTCAGGCGCGTAGTCGCCGCGGAAAGTGGCGTCGAGCAAGAACTGGTTCTGCAACACGTGCTCGTTATTAGCGGCTTTGATGTCGGCGGGGTCGTTCTCGTTGAGCGGGTACTTAAACTCCAGCGACTGGATGACGCCGATCTTGCCCTTAAAACCGCCGTTGTGGAAGGCCAGTACTGCCTTGGCGTGGGCGAGCATCATGTTGTGCTCGCACTGGAAGGCCTCGGCCAGATGCGCCTTGACGCCACCGGGGAAGGTGCCCTCGATGTAGGTGTTGGAGGCGTCCGCCCAGATCTCGTTAAAGGTGAACCAATAGGTCACCTGGTCGGCGTACTCCTTAAAGCAGAAGGTGGCAAAGTCCACAAAGGCGTCGATGGTCTCGCGGTTGAGGAAGTCGCCCTTCTCAAAGAGGGACAGCGGCGTATCGAAGTGATGCAGCGTGACAAACGGCTCAACGTGGTGCTTGTGACATTCGGCGAAAAGGTCGTGATAGAACTGGACGCCCTCGGGGTTGATCTCGCCGGTCCCGTTGGGAAAGATGCGGCTCCAGGCAATGGAGAGACGGATGCCGTTGATGCCAAACTCCTCGCACAGTTCCAGGTCGACGGGGTACTGGTTGTAGAAGTCCGAAGCGGGATCGGGGGAAAAGCGCCCCTGGGCCTCCAGGAAGTCGTCCCAGGCGACCTTGCCCTTACCGTGAGTGCGGGTCTCGCCCTCTACTTGGTAGGCAGCGGTGGCGCCGCCAAAGACAAAGTCCTCGGGAAACTGCGCAGGCGGATTGGTGACGCTAGCAGGGTTAACGGACATGATGATCCAATCGTCTAAATCGAAGGGCCAGCCGGCTGTGTATGGTCGGCTGGCCCTGGGCGTTACTTACTTCGAAAGCTGTTCACTCACGAAGGCGAGAGACTTGTCGCCGTTCTGGGAGAGCTCGATGTACTGCTTACCGCGGCAGGCGACGCACTTGTTGCCTACGCGCTCGCAGTCTTTCTGCAGGTCGGCCAGGTAGCTGGCGGCCTGCGGGGCCAGGACGACCAGATCAAAGTCGGGGAGCATGTCAACGTGGTTGCCATAGGCCTCGGCAGCGGTCTCGAGGTTAATGCCGCGCTCCTTGGCAGCCTTGGCCAGCGCGTTGGCGAGCAGGCCCGAGGTGCCGCCACCCTGGCAGAGCACGAGCACGCGCTTGCCGTTGAGGTCGCTGGCGGTCGTTGCCTCGGCAGCGGGTGCTGCGGGAACGGCGGGGGTATCGGACTTCACGGCCTCGGCAGCAGCGCCGGCGGCAACGCTCTTGGCGTCGGCCTTGCCCTGGAAGGCATCGTTGAGCTTGGCAGCCTTTGCGGCGTTCTTGGCGGCGAGCTCCTCCTGGGAGATCTCGGCCTCCTCGGTGCACTTCTGGGCGTCGTAGGCACGGAAGAACGGATAGTACAGAACAAAGTCGACGACCAGGATAAGGGCGAGCATCACAAAGGCGAGCGGCTGAAAGCCCAAGCCCATGATGGTGCCGATGGGGCCGGGGACAGTCCAAGGCAGGGTGTACATAAAGCCGTTCATGCCCAAGAAGTCGATAAAGATCTTGAGGATCCAGATGTTGGCGATCGGGGCAAAGACGAACGGGACAAAGAAGACGGGGTTGAGCACGATGGGCGCGGCGAACAGCAGCGGCTCGTTAACGGCAAAGCACACGGGGACGATAGCGGCCTTACCGACGGCGCGCATCTCCTGGGACTTGGCCAGGAAGCAGAACATAAAGACCAGGACGAGCGTGGCGCCGGTGCCGCCCATGCAGACGACGAAGTACTGGGCACCCTGGGTCAGGACAGCGGAAGCGTGCTGGCCAGCCTGGAACGCAGCCAGGTTGTCGGTCATGTTGGCAACGAGGGCGGCGGCGATGGCGGGCTCGACGATCGAGGGGCCGTGGACGCCGACGAACCAGAACAGGCTCATGGCGCCGTAGATCACAGCGAGACCGATATAGCCGTCGGCAGCGGTGAACAGGGGCTGGAACACCTGGATGACGCCCTGGGCAAAGCAGAAGCCAAAGGCAGCGCGGAAGACGATGTCAAAGACCCAAAAGACGGCGATGCAGACGGAGAAGGGGATGATGTCCTTAAAGGTCTGCGAGATGTTGGGCGGAACCTGCTCGGGCATCTTGACGGTGATGTTGCGCTT
>CATYHY010000216.1 GCA_958407085.1 uncultured Collinsella sp.
GCACGCTTATCGACAACCACACGCCCAGCCCGCGCCGCCGCAAGCCCAGCATGTCGGTCACGAGCGCCCAAACGGTCGTGGACCTTCCCTGCGACGGCCACAAGATCGCTGTCATCGGCGAGCGCATCAACCCCACCGGCAAAAAGCGCCTGCAGCAGGCCCTGCGCGACGGCGACCTGGACTACGTCGTGAGCCAGGGCATCAGCCAGCAAGAGCAGGGCGCCGACATCCTGGACGTTAACGTGGGCCTGCCCGAGATCGACGAGGTCAAGATCATCCAACAGGCGACCGAACAGCTCCAGGGCTCCACGTTGCTGCCGCTGCAGATCGACTCCACCGACCCCGCCGCTGTCGAGGCCGCCGTGCGCCGCTACGCCGGCAAGCCCATCATCAACTCGGTCAATGGCAAGCAGCAGATCATGGATGAGATCTTTCCGCTGGTCGCCCACTACGGCACCAACGTTGTCGGCCTTACGCTCGACGAAGGCGGCATCCCCGATACCGCCGAGGCCCGCTTCGCCATCGCCGAGCGCATCGTGGCCGAGGCCGCCCGCTACGGCATCGGCCCGGACCGCATCCTCATCGACTGTCTGGTCATGACCGCCTCGACTAATCAACGCCAGGCTGAGCAGATCCTACGCGCCATGTCCCTGTGCAAGGAGCGTCTGGGCGTCAAATGCGCGCTCGGCGTGTCGAACATCAGCTTTGGCCTGCCTGCCCGCCCGCTGCTGGGTTCGGTCTTTTTGGCCGCCGCCTTCGGCGCGGGCCTGGACGCCCCCATCATGAACCCGGGCTCCAAGCGCTTTATGGATACCGTCTACAGCTATCGCGTCCTGAGCGTTGAGGACGAGGGCTCGACCGGATACATCGAGCGCTACGCCGGCTGGACCGATCCGTACAAGATCGCCGCAAACCCGGCAGCAGCTCAGGCCGCATCGACCGACACCGTGTCCGCTGCTGGCACCGCCGGCACCGACGGCAACGACGACCCAATTCGTCGCATGGTCGTCTCGGGCCGTAAGGGCGAGATCGCGACCGAGACTGAGCGCCTGCTGGCCGACCACGACGCTATGGATCTTATCAACAACCACTTTATCCCCGCCCTCGACGAGGTTGGCGTCCTCTTTGACCAGGGCAAGTTCTTCCTGCCGCAGCTCATGGCCTCGGCCGAGGCCGCACGCGTGGGCTTCGACACCATCAAGCGGCTGATGCCCGCCGGTGAGATCGCCGACAAGGGCAAGATCTGCGTGGCCACCGTCAAGGGCGATATCCACGACATCGGTAAGAACATCGTCAAGATGCTGCTTGATAACTACGGCTACACCGTCTTTGACCTGGGCCGCGACGTCGATCCGCAGGAGGTACTCAAGACCGTCAAGGAGCGCGATATCAAACTCGTCGGCCTCTCGGCGCTTATGACTACCACGGTCGTCGCCATGGAGGAGACCATCAAGCTGCTTCATGCCGAGGTGCCGGGCGTCAAGATCATCGTGGGCGGCGCCGTGCTCACCCCCGAATACGCCAAGCAGATCGGCGCTGACTACTACGCCAAGGACGCCGCCGAAAGCGCCCGTATCGCCGAAGAGGTCTTTGGGCAGTAACACAACGGAAACAACCGAGCACCAAAACGTGCCGCATGCGCCACTTGGCACGTGCGGCACGTTAGAATAGATAGGACTATGCTCGTTTTGGCAGATAGGAGCGCAAGGATGGCGATCACGCCCGCAGAAATCGCGGAAACCCGCGGCATGGTTGAGGAGCAGAACCTCGACATCAGGACCATCACCATGGGTGTTTCGCTCATGGGTTGCGGCGACGAGAACCTCGACCGCATGTGCACGAAAATCTACGACCACGTGACGCACACGGCTGAGCATCTGGTCGAGACCGCCGAGAACCTCGAGCGCGAGTACGGTATCCCCATCGTCAACAAGCGCGTTTCCGTCACCCCGGTGGCGCAGATCGCCGCGTGCTGCAAGGATGAGGACCTCACCCCCATCGCGCATGCCCTCGACCGCGCGGCCGAGACGCTCGGCATCGATTACCTGGGTGGCTTCTCCGCACTCGTCCAGAAGGGCATCGGCGACGCCGACCGCCGCGTCATCCAGTCCATCCCCCAGGCGCTCGCCACCACGAGCCGCGTCTGCTCCAGCGTCAACGTCGCCAGCCTGCGCGCCGGTATCAACATGGACGCCGTGCTTATGGCCGCCCAGACCATCATCGATGCCGCTAAACTCACGGCCGACCAGGATTCCGTTGGCGCGTCCAAGTTTGTCTGCTTTGCCAACATGGTCGAGGACTCCCCGTTTATGGCGGGCGCCGTCCACGGCGGTGGCGAGGCCGACGCCGTCATCAACGTTGGCGTCTCGGGC
This sequence comes from uncultured Collinsella sp., assembly GCA_958407085.1. Taxonomy (GTDB): domain Bacteria; phylum Actinomycetota; class Coriobacteriia; order Coriobacteriales; family Coriobacteriaceae; genus Collinsella. Next base: position 2,373 of record CATYHY010000216.1, read on the forward strand.
CCCGGCGTTATGGCTGCTGCCTTGGAGACGCTCCCCGACTCCGCCTCGATGATGGAGGTTGCCGAGAAAATCAAGCAGACCGCCTTTAAGATCACCCGCGCCGGCGAGCTCATGAGCCGTGAGGCAGCCCGCCGTCTGGGTGTCGAGAAAGGCATTGTCGACCTGTCACTGGCTCCCACGCCTGCCATCGGCGACTCCGTTGCCCGCATCCTCGAGATCATCGGTGTTGGCACCTGCGGTGGCCCGGGCACGACCTGCGCGCTCGCCATGCTCAACGATGCCGTCAAGAAGGGCGGCGTCATGGCCAGCTCCAGCGTGGGCGGTCTCTCCGGCGCCTTTATCCCCGTGTCCGAGGACGCCGGCATGATCGCCGCCGTCGAAGCCGGCGCGCTTTCGCTTGAGAAGCTCGAGGCCATGACCTGTGTGTGCTCCGTCGGCCTGGACATGATCGCCATCCCCGGCGACACCCCGGTCGAGACCATCGCCGGCATCATCGCCGACGAGATGGC
>CATYHY010000217.1 GCA_958407085.1 uncultured Collinsella sp.
AGAAACCTATCAAACTCGGCAAGACCACCACAAAGGTGCCTGTCCCCTTTGTGGTAGTTAGGCGTCGAGGTAGATGCGCTGGGGCCGGTTGCGGCGACGAGCAAAGATGATGAGCGCCAGGCCCGCGATTACGAGCGGCAGGCTCAGCAACTGGCCCATGGTGATAACGCCACCCAGCAGATAGCCCAGCTGCGCATCGGGCACGCGCACAAACTCAATGAGGAAGCGGACGATGCCGTAACCCATCACAAACACGCCCATAAACGTGCCTTGGGGCAGTAGCGGCTTTTTGCGGCTGAGCACCTGCAGAATGCAAAAGAGCACGATGCCCTCAAGAAATGCCTCGTAGAGCTGGGAGGGGTGACGCGGCATATCGCCCGCGGTGCCACCGAAGACCACGCCCCAGGGCAGATCGGTCGGCTTGCCCCACAGCTCACCATTGACAAAGTTGGCACAACGGCCCAGGCACAAGGCCAGCGGCGCGCCTATGACGGCAAGGTCTGCCAAAGTCCATGCATCGAGCTTATATATGCGGCACACAATGATGCCGCCGATAATGCCGCCCACCAAACCGCCATGGAAGCTCATGCCGCCCTCGTTGGTGGCAAAGATCTCGAGCGGGTGCGCCCAGTAGTAGCCATCGCCATAAAAGACGACGTAGAACAGGCGCGCACCGATAATGAGGCCAAAGACCACGCCGACCACGACACTCGTCAGGTCGTCAATCGTGATGTTAAAACCCCAGCGACGCTGCGTGCGGTACATGACGACCGCCGCGAGCAGGGCGCCGACCACGTAGGCCAGGCCGTACCAGTAGATGGTGATGGGGCCCGCCGAGATCGCGACAGGATCAAGCATATGGTAGAAGTCGTTGAGCATGTCGACCCTCCTACTCCCTACATACAAATGCGGCCGCGGGCCTTGCGCTCGCAGCCGCATATTTGGGCGTAACGTCTATGCGGAGTATGCCGTCCGCAGCTTTCGCATCTTAGAACGGCGCGTACTCGTCGTACAGGTCCTCGGCCTCGCCGGAAGCATTGACCTGCTCAACGCGGGTAACGCCGGGCACATGCTCCTTGAGGATACGCTCAATGCCCATGGACAGGGTCAGCGAGCTCATGGGGCAGCCGGCGCAAGCGCCCTGCAGCTCCAGTTTGACGACACCCTCGTCGTCGACGCCCACATACTCCATATCGCCGCCGTCGGCCTGCAGGTTGGGGCGAATCTCTTCAAGAACCTTCTTAAGCAGCTCTTCGTTAACAGCCACAGGGGCTCCTTTCTCACAATAACGCGGGCACGCCCGCGGACAGAAGCTATGTTACTACAGCCATGTACCCGCTCACGAGCCGTCCATGCGCGCAGACGCGACTTTCACGAGTAGTCAATTTGGGACGGGGCTCTTTTGGCTGTTTTGCCGCCAGCTGGCGTTGGCACGCACTACTGCTGAGCTTGTCCCCCGGTACCAATCTGAACATCGACGATGACCTGGCGGTAGCTGATGCCGCAGGAGTCGAGAATGCGGCGGCTGATACGGCCATCATCGGTGTCGGCGTACTTGTTGTCCAGGTAGACAACCTCGCCCACGCCCACCTGCGCCAAAATCTTGGCGCAGTCGTGGCACGGAAACAGCGTAACGTAAACCGTGGAACCCTCGAGGTCCTTGAGCGAGCCACGGTAGTTGAGCACGGCGTTGGCCTCGGCATGGACCACGTAGTTGTGCTTGTCCTGCAGCGGGTCGTCGCTCGTACCCCACGGGAAAAAGTCGTCGTTGAGCGCCGAGGGTGTACCGTTGTAGCCCACCGAAAGGATGCGGTGGTTGGTGCTGGCGATGCACGCGCCCACCTGCGTGTTGGGGTCCTTGCTGCGACGCTGCGCGGCAATGGCCACGCTCATAAAGAACTCGTCCCAGCTAATGACGTCGCGGCGCTTGCCCGACGCAGTTTGATGAAGATCGTCCGACATGGCAGACACCTCCGTAATCGCAATAGTTTGACCCATTGTAGCAGGTGAAAGGTGGAGGCGTTTGTCCCACCGGCGCCCTCACTTTTACACGCGGCGGGGCTTTTGGTTGATGTGGTAGAGCTCGGCGAGACCCCGCAGCGTCAGCGCGTCGTCGACCGTCAGGCTATGGCCGACAAGGGCCGCAAGCGCCTCGGCATCGTCGCCGGTAATGACGATGGGCACATCGCCCTCCCCCGCGGCCTTGGTCGCGCGCATCTCGGCAAGCACCATGTCGAGCATGCCGTCGATGCGGGCAACCTCGCCCAAGACCACGCCCGAGCGCATCGCCTCGCGCGTGTTGCGGCCAATCACATGCGTGGGAGCCGAGGGCTCGACCTGCGGCAGGCGCGCCGCAGCGGCCGAAAGCGAGCGGGCGCCAAGTGCCAGACCCGGCGCGATGACACCGCCGACAAAGGTACCGTGCGCGTCGATGACCTCGATATTGGTCGTGGTGCCCAGGTCGATCACAATGCACGGCGAGCCGTAGACGGCGCGTGCCGCCACAGCATCGGCGATGCGGTCGGGGCCGATCTCGGCCGGATCGTCGTAGTGCACGGGCATGCCGGTCTTAAGTCCCGGCCCCACGGTGAGCACGCGCCCCGTGCAGGTGCGGGAAAGCGCCGCTTTCCACGGGCGCTCGAGCGCCGGCACCACGCAGCTCAGCACAGCAGCCGCGGGCACAAGCGCACCCGGCATGCCTGCGTCGGCCGCCAGTGCGGCCATGACCTGCACGAGACGCATGCGCGCCTCGTCTGCTGTGATGCTCGACGGCGTGGTGATCTCGCACGTCGCAAGCGGGCATTCCTGCGCCGCGGCTGAATCCTCGGCAAACAGGCCAAAGCGAATGAACGTGTTGCCCACGTCGACCGTCA
>CATYHY010000218.1 GCA_958407085.1 uncultured Collinsella sp.
CCATAACGGTCTGGAAACGACGGGCGAGCGCCGCGTCCTTCTCGATGTACTTGCGATACTCGTCGAGCGTGGTCGCGCCGATCGCGTGCAAGTCGCCACGGGCAAGCGCCGGCTTGAGGATGTTGCCGGCGTCCATGGAGCCCTCGGTGGCACCAGCGCCCACGATGGTGTGGAGCTCATCGATGAACAGGATGACCTTGCCCTCGGACTTCTGTACCTCCTTGAGCACGGCCTTCAAGCGGTCCTCGAACTCACCACGGTACTTGGCGCCGGCGACCAGCGCGCTCATGTCGAGCTCGATGAGGTCGCGGTCACGCAGGGTGCTCGGCACGTCGCCGGCCACGATACGCTGGGCGATACCCTCGACGATAGCCGTCTTGCCGACGCCCGGCTCGCCAATGAGCACGGGGTTGTTCTTGGTGCGGCGGGACAGGACCTGGATGGTACGGCGAATCTCGTCGGTACGGCCGATGACCGGGTCGAGCTTGCCGGCGCGGGCGAGGTCGCAGATGTTGCGACCGTACTGCTCCAAGGCCTCAAACTGGGTCTTGTCCTCGGCAGACGTCACGCGGTCATCGCCGCGCAGCTCCTCGTAGACCTGCTCGATGCGCTCCTTGGTCACGCCGGCATCGCGCAGCACGCGGCCGGCCTCGCCCTTGTCCTCGGCAAGTGCCATGAGCAGATGCTCGGTCACCACAAAGCTGTCGCCCATCTTGGTGGCCTTCTTTTCGGCCTTTTCGATGACGCGGACGAGCTCGTTGGACAGGCCCATCTGCTGGCCCTCGCCCGAAACCTTGGGCGCGTGGTCGATGGCATCTTGTGTGGAGCGTGCGAGCTGGGCCGGGTCGGCACCGATGCGCTCGATGATCACGGAGATATTGCGCTCGCCGGCACCAAGCAGGGCGGACAGCAGGTGAATCGGCTCCACCGCACCGGCCTGCGCGTCGGCAGCCGTGCTCATGGCGGTCTGCAACGCCTCGCGCGACGTCATTGCTAGCTTATCGATTCTCATGGAATCACCTCTCTTGGGGCGGCCGCCCTACGGGGCGGCTTCACGTTGTTCGAGAAGTATTGTTGCCAGCTTTGCGCGATCTTATACACAAATCTAAGTCTCTATATATAAGATTTTCTGAGTGATTAAGAGATAGGGAGCAGGTACGCTCACCCGCTACGGCCTCGTCCCCTTACTATCTCAATCTGTAACATCTAGCGACTGTTTATGGCTCCAGATGTTACAGATCGAGATGAAATGACCAGCGGCACCCGTTTATCTCAATCTGTAACATCTACTCAGCAAATTAGGGTCTAACTGTTACAGATCGAGACAAACAGAAAACACCCGGATCAAAAATCTAAATCTGTAACACCAATCCCTCTTTTAGCAGCCAAGATGTTACAGATCGAGACAGACCGACAACCACCACAAAGAGGACAGGCACCTTTGTGGTGGTCGCGGTCTCTACTCCTTCGCCGAACCCGTACTTCCCGATTCGACGGTCCAGGGCATCTCATCCTCGAACAGCCATGTACGGGCAGACCCACTATCGCGTGCAGTCTGCGGGTCAGGCAAGCAGGTCTGTTTATAGGCATCTTGGATACACTGACCCATAAAATCGTTGAGCTCGGTCTGGTCGCCCTCCATGACATAGGCAACATCGCCGTCCATGATGTAGATGCCCGGACCCTCATTGCCCTCGTAGCCCGGATCGTACGAGACATCACATAACTTTGCGCCGTTTGCAGTGTCCAGCTCGATGGAAGAGTGGCATCCGCCAACCATATCGTTCGCTTTTGCCCGATAGGACGCATATCCATACCAGCGCTTAAAGGTTTTGCCCTTGAGCAGCTCGGACGCCCTGTCGATCAGACTAGAATCCGTGGTATAGCGCATAGCCCCAAGCTGAATATGTGGATAATTACTAATGCCCAGCGCAGCCGGTTGCTCATCAAAATCAACGGTGATGGTCTCAGGCTTGTCGTCGCCGGTCAGAAGTTCGACAGATTGAGTCACAGGCTTGACCACCGGCTCCGTCACCGCAGCAGGTAGAAACGCCATGCCGACAGCACCCATGCCAACCACGGTGATCGCAAGCGCCAAAACAATCAATCCAATACGGGCAGAACGGCTCACGGCAAAACACCCCACAATGCAAACCCGCGCCATGTGCCCTAATGATACCTCCAGCTAATACTATCACCAAAAGAAGCCGTCCACTCCCCACCACCACAAAGGGGACAGGCACCTTTGTGGTGGTTTTCGACGCTAACGGTCGACCATCTCGCGCCATGAGATTAAACTTGAATTGTTCTCTGAACATATCCATTTCTGCCTATCCTCAACAGATCTTTGTCTCGAGGAGCGCATATGAAGCCGTCTCATTCCACCGGTCGCAACGTCATCGCCATTCTCGCCATACCCATCGTGATGCTCTTCCTTATCGTCATCACGCCCTTTTCTTTTGGTATCGCCTCGCCCTTCGATCTTTGCGGGATGATCGACGCCGGCTCGCGTGCCACCTCGCTCTCCTTTGTCTGCCGTGGCGTGTTCTACGAATATGCAATTCCCACCGGAAGTTGGCGGTCAAAGTTACCGCTGCTCGGAACGATTGATGGATGCTTCCCCCATTTCAGCCTTGAACCTCAGACGATGAATTATTTGATCGACGACCAGCCCCTCGACTCCATCACCCTCGCCTACGACTACGCACCAAACACCGATGAGCGCCACATGAACCAAGTCCTCGACAAGATGCTTGGACAGTGCGGGCTCACCGAGGAGGCCGGTCGAACCATCTATAGCAACCAGCAATTAAAGCGAACAGAACTCCGCCGTGTCGGAAAAATCAAAGGGCGAAACGGGGC
>CATYHY010000219.1 GCA_958407085.1 uncultured Collinsella sp.
GAGGTCAAGCTGTTCGAGGGCGTCGAGTCCGACCCGTCCATCGAGACGGTCATGAAGGGCGCCGAGGCCATGCGCGAGTTCGAGCCCGACTGGATTATCGCCATCGGCGGCGGCTCGCCCATCGATGCCGCTAAGGCCATGTGGGTCTTCTACGAGTATCCCGAGGAGTCCTTCGATAACATCATCCAGCCGTTCAGCTTCCCCGAGCTGCGTCAGAAGGCTCATTTCTGCGCCATCTCCTCTACCTCCGGCACCGCTACCGAGGTCACCGCGTTCTCCGTCATTACCGACTACGCCAAGGGCATCAAGTACCCGCTGGCCGACTTCAACATCACCCCTGATGTCGCCATCGTCGACCCGGAGCTCACCTACACCATGCCCGCCAAGCTGTGCGCTCACACCGGCATGGACGCTCTGACCCACTGCATGGAGGCTTACGTTTCCACCTTCGCCTCTATGTTCACCGACGCCAACGCTCTGCACGGCATCCGCGAGATCGTCGAGTGGCTGCCCAAGTCCTATGCTGGCGACCATGAGGCCCGTCAGCACATGCACGAGGCTCAGTGCATCGCCGGCATCGCCTTCTCCTCGGGCCTGCTCGGCATCGTTCACTCCATGGCTCACAAGACCGGTGCTGCCTTCGAGAACGGCCACATCATCCACGGTGCTGCTAACGCCATGTACCTGGGCAAGGTCATCCAGTGGAACTCCAAGGACCCGCGTGCTGCCGAGCGTTACGCTTACGTGGCCAAGGAGATCCTGCACCTTCCCGGCGAGACCAACGAGGAGCTCATCGCTGCGCTCGTCCAGAAGATTCGCGACCTCAACGACCAGCTCAACATTCCGCAGTCCATCAAGGATTACGCGAATGGCGGCGTGAAGGTCGACGCCGAGAACCCGCAGATGGTTTCCGAGGAGGAGTTCCTCGCCAAGCTGCCCGAGATTGCCGCGAACGCTGAGCAGGACGCCTGCACGCCCGAGAACCCGCGTGAGACCAAGGCTGCCGACTTCGAGAAGATCCTCAAGGCCTGCTACTACGACACCGACATCGATTTCTAATCGACTCTTGTTATCGTAACGAGGGGCTCCGCACGTATCCGTACGGAGCCCCTTTCTTTTTTCTTTTAGAGAATGGGATAGTTATGGCTGCAATTTTCAATAGCCCCAGCAAGTACATCCAGGGTCCGGACGAGCTCGCCAAGCTCGGCTCCTATGTCGAGCCGCTCGGCGCTAAGGCCCTCGTTATTGTGACGCCTTCGGGCAAGAAGCGCGTCGGTGCCAAGATCGAGGGCGGCTTTGCCGAGGCTAAGGCCGAGCTGCTGTTTGAGGACTTTAATGGCGAGTGCTCCAAGGGCGAGGTCGACCGTTTGGTTGCGCTCGCTCGCGACAACGGTTGCGACATCATCGTCGGCGTCGGTGGCGGCAAGATCCTCGATACCGCCAAGGCCGTTGCCTACTATCTGGAGTCCCCGGTTATCATTTGCCCCACCATCGCTTCGACCGATGCGCCGTGCTCGGCACTTTCGGTGCTCTACACCGATGACGGCCAGTTCGATAAATATCTCTTCCTTAAGGCAAACCCCAACATTGTCCTGATGGATACGACGGTTATCGCGGCGAGCCCGGTGCGCCTGACGGTTTCCGGTATGGGCGATGCCCTCGCAACCTACTTTGAGGCTCAGGCGACGCATGATGCCGACGGTGGCACTTGCGCCGGCGGCAAGGGCGCAATGGCCGGCCTGGCGCTCGCCAAGCTCTGCTACGAGACGCTTATGGCCGATGGCGTCAAGGCCAAGGTCGCGCTGGAGAAGGGTGCGCTCACGCCTGCCGTGGAGCATATCATCGAGGCCAATACGCTGCTTTCCGGCATTGGCTTTGAGAGCTCGGGCCTTGCTGCTGCTCATGCCATCCACAATGGCCTGACGATGCTGCCCGAGTGCCACGGCATGTATCACGGCGAGAAGGTCGCCTTTGGCACTATCGTCCAGCTGGTACTCGAGGATGCCCCGACCGAGAAGCTCGAGGAAGTCTTGGGCTTCTGCATTGAGCTGGGCCTGCCGGTTACGATGAAGGAACTTGGCGTTGCCGAGCTTACGCGCGAGCAGGCCATGATTGTTGCCGAGGCCGCCTGCGCGCCCGATGACACCATGTGCAACATGCCGTTTGAGGTGACGCCCGAGATGGTCGCAAACGCCATCCTGGGTGCCGACGCGCTGGGCCACTACTATCTCATGGATGAGTAAATCAAGCTAAGGAAGGGGCAAAGCCGGCAGATGGCTTTGCCCCTTTTTGCTATGGTGCAAAGGGGTCAGGTTGCTTTGCACCAATTGTTGTTGATGAAAGGGCGGATTCTCGTATGGCGCTTCCCATGGTTTATGGCGGTCCCGGACGATATGTTCAGGGGCCGGGTGAGCTCTCGCGTCAGGGCAAGTATTTGTCATGGTTGGGCTGCGCTGCCTATGTCTTGTTTGACCAGGGCACCGAGGATCGGCTGTGCAGGCAGATTGTCGATGGATTTCTGGATGAAGATCTAAGCGAGCCGTTCTTTAAGATTTACAACGGTCCGTGTACGGAAGAGGCCGTTGTCGAAATGGCTAAGGAAGCCCGGGCTGAGTATTGCGACATGGTGGTGGGTATTGGCGGCGGCAAGATGCTCGATATCGCAAAAGCTGTTGCGTTTTATGCCGAGCTGCCGTTGTGCGTATGTCCCACGGCGGCTTCGATGGACGGTCCGTGCAGCGCGATTTCGGTGCTGTATCACGAGGATGGGTCGTTCGACCGCTACCTGATGCTCGAGAAGAATCCAGACCTGGTCGTGGTCGATACCAACGTGGTCGCGGCGGCCCC
>CATYHY010000220.1 GCA_958407085.1 uncultured Collinsella sp.
TGGACGACGAGATGTTCCGTCTGCGCGCGGCCGACATCGCCGACATCCGCACCGGTATTCTGGCCGAGCTGCTGGGCAAGGAGGTCGTCGACCTCTCCGTCCTGCCCGAGAACACCGTGGTTGTCGTGCATGACCTCACGCCGTCCATGACCGCCACGATCGATAAGGCCCACGTTGCCGGTATCGTCACCGAGACCGGTGGCCGCACGTCGCACTCCGCGATCATCGCGCGTGCCCTCGAGATCCCGGCTGTCCTTTCGGTTTCCAACAGCTGCACCGCGCTGCGCAACGGTATGACCGTTGTCGTCGACGGTGGCAAGGGTATCGTTGAGGCCGATCCCGACGAGGAGACGCTCGCTGCCTACACCGCCAAGGCCGAGGCCTTCGCTGCCGAGAAGGCAGCCCTCGAGGCCTTCCGTGGCAAGCCGTCCGTGACTGCCGATGGCATCAAAAAGATCATCGCCTGCAACATCGGTAACCCTGATGACGTGCCCAACGCGCTCGATCACGATGCTGAGGCCATCGGTCTGTTCCGCTCCGAGTTCCTGTTCATGGACTCTGCCGAGCTTCCTTCCGAGGAGGAGCAGTTCAACGCCTACCGTAAGGTCGCCAGCGCGCTCAAGGGTGCTCCGGTCATCATCCGTACGCTCGATGTGGGTGGCGACAAGGAGATTCCGTATCTGCATATGGTCAAGGAAGACAACCCCTTCATGGGCTTCCGCGCCGTGCGTTACTGCCTGGCCAATCCCGACCAGTACAAGGTCCAGCTCCGCGCTCTGCTGCGCGCTAGCGCCTTCGGTGACGTCAAGATTATGATCCCGCTCGTCACCTGCGTCGAGGAGGTCTTGGCTGTCAAGGAGCTCGTCGAGCAGTGCAAGGCCGAGCTGACCGAAGAGGGTCGCAAGTTCAACGAGAACATCGAGGTCGGCATCATGGTCGAGACGCCCGCCGCTTCGCTGCTCGCAGACCGTCTTGCCGAGGTTGCCGACTTCTTCTCCATCGGCACCAACGACCTGATCGGCTACACCATGTGCGCCGACCGTGGCAACGACACCATCTCCAACCTGTACCAGGTGTACTATCCCGCCGTGCTCCGCTCGCTCAAGAACATCATCGAGAGCGGCGTGAAGGCCGGCATCATGGTCGGTATGTGCGGCGAGGCCGCTGCCGATCCGCTGCTCGAGCCGCTGCTGATCAGCTGGGGCCTGGAGGAGTTCTCGATGAGCGCTCCGTCGATCCTGCGCGCCCGCAAGACCATCAGTCAGTGGACCAAGGCCGAGTGCGACGAGCTCGCCGAGAAGGCGCTCGCCTGCAACACCGCCGCCGAGGTCAAGGCACTGCTCGAGTCCGCAGCTCGCTAATTTGGTATCAGAGGTAACCGCGTGGTTGGAATGGGCCGGCCACGCGGCCCTCACATATACAGGGGGTACTGTAAATGTTCTACACGCTAACCGCTAACCCGGCTGTCGACATGACGGTTTCGAGCTCTCCGCTCGAGCCCGACGAGAACGTCCGCACCGGCTCGGCCAGCTACACGGCTAACGGCAAGGGCCTCGACGTGTCCTTCGCCTTTAAGAAGATGGGCGTCGACACCGTCGCGCTCGGCTTCTTCGCCGGCTTCACGGGCAAGTTCATCGTCGAGGAGGTCATGAACCTGGGTTGCCTCTGCCGCCCGGTCTGGACCGACGGTATCACGCGCATTAACACCTACGTCAACGATGGCCAGCACGAGTACGGCATCCTGAACCCGGGTGCTCCGATCACGCCGCAGCACCAGGAGGAGCTCTACAACATCCTGGACACCGCGGGCGATCTCGAGTGCCTGATCGTTTCCGGCTCCGTGCCTCCCAAAGCTACGCCTGACTTCCTGGCTCAGGTCATGGAGCACGCTCAGGCTCGTGGCGCCGACGTCGTCCTGGACCTGTCCTCCGATAAGCTCAAGGAGCTCGCTCACAAGAAGCCTCTGCTCATCAAGCCGAACCATCACGAGATGAAGGCCATCTTCGGCGTGCCGGTCGACACCGACGACGAGGTCCGCGTTGCCATGAAGATGGCTCACGACGCCGGCGTTCAGAACGTGCTGCTCACCCGTGGTAGCCGCGGCGACGCTTACTTCTCCAACGGCGAGGACATCTGGTACGCCAAGCGTGAGTTCAACATCAAGCTGGTTTCTTCCGTCTGCGCCGGCGACTGCACCCTCGCTGCGTTCCTGCACAAGTGGTACAGGGATCGCGACAACGTCGAGGAGGCCATGAAGCTCGCTATGGCCACCGGCGCCAACGTTGCCGAGTCCGTCGGCATTGGCGACTTTGGTCACGTCGACGAGTACAGCAAGCGCGTTGCTGTCCGCAAGCTCGATCGTCAGTAATCGAAACGCGACATATTCGTGCGCATGCGGCGCCCTGGTTTCGGCCGGGGCGCCTTTTTTGTTTCGTCATGGGGGAGAGATGTCCTGCCGTACTTCATCGCTTCCATACCGTTCACCGAGTTGCCCTAGCCTTTTACCGATGCGTGGAATATACTTTCATCAACACGTTGCTTCGTGAAAGGAACATTCATGATTTACACGCTCACTGCAAATCCCGCCATCGACTACAACATCGCCTGCGACGGCCTTGACGCTAACACCGTCACGCGTACCCGCAATGCCGTCTACACGCCCAACGGCAAGGGCCTCAACGTCTCGTTTACTCTTGACCACTACGGTGTCGACACCACGATCCTGGGCTTCTTCGCTGGCTTCTCGGGCGAGTTCATCGTCAAGGGCGCCGAGGCCCTGGGCGTGCCCGTCAAGCCCGTGTGGACCGACGGCATCACGCGCGTCAACGT
>CATYHY010000221.1 GCA_958407085.1 uncultured Collinsella sp.
ATTGGATTTTTAAATGGAGCAAGTGACAACTGCGTCCGAGCTCAAATACGACGCCTGCGGGCTGATTCCTTGTGTGGTTCAGCAGTATGACACCAGCGAGGTGCTTATGGTTGCTTGGATGAACGAGGAGTCGGTGGGGCTGACGCTCAAGACCGGTACCACATGGTTTTGGAGCCGCAGCCGCCAGGAGCTCTGGAACAAGGGCGCGACGAGCGGCAACATGCAAGAGGTCAAGGAGCTCTGGGCCGACTGCGATAGCGATACGCTGCTGGTCAAGGTCGACTCGCCGGGTCCGGCCTGCCATACCGGCAACCGTACCTGCTTCTTTAAGAAACTCGCGTAGGGCGGGCGCTCGGCTAAGCGCTTGGCCAACCAGAAAGGATTGAACCATGGGTGTGCGCACCGCGAATGTTCAGGATGGAAATATCGGCGAGACGCTGACGGGGCTGGCCGAGGTGATTCATGGTCGTCGCGACGCGTCGCCGCAGGAGAGCTATACCGCTCGTCTGCTGACCGACGTCGAGGATGAACTGCTCAAGAAGCTTGCCGAGGAGGCGAGCGAGGTCATCATGGCCTGTAAGGATAACGACCACGATCACATTCGCTACGAGGCCGGCGACCTGGTCTACCACCTGCTCGTGACGCTCGAGCGCTACGGTATCACCCTTGACGAACTGGCCGGTGAGCTCAACGCTCGCCGCCACTAGTCTTAGGCGAGGGGTATGGATTCCCATTCTCCGGTGGGGTGGGGGATGTCGAAGGTTCGATAACCACAGTCGTAGGCGTGGGCCTGAGCCTCGCGGATGTTCCAGCAAATATCACAGGCGCGGTGCGCGTCCGAGCCAAAAGTAATCGGCACCTCGGCATGGGCAAAGCGACGCAACAGCCCGGTCGCGGGGTAGTAATCGTCGAGCCCCTTGCGCGGCGCAGCCGTCGAGACCTCAACGCGGCGACCCGTATCGTGGGCGCATTCGGCCATCTGCTCCCAAAACGGCGCCGGGTCAAAATCGGGCGCAAAGCCCTCCTTCGAAAAGCGCATGACCAGGTCGGGATGGGCCATCACGTCAAAGTTGAGTGAGCTTTCGCAAGCGCGGCACCAGTCGTCGACGTAGCGCTCCCACACGCCGCGTACCCCCAGGTTTTCCCAAACGTGCAGGTTGGTGTCGTCGTCGATCCAACCGCAAAGGGAATCGGGTGTATCGGGGCGAGCGACGTTTTCCGTTCCCGCCGTACCCGCGGCACCGGCCATGATATCGCCGGGGTCGCCAATCCAGTGCACGCTGCCCAAGCGCACTATGGCACCCGCGGACCAGCGCTCAACCAAAGGCTCGCAGCCCTCGTACCAATCGCATTCAAAGCCATAGATAAGCTCGAGCTCCGGCGCAATCTGCGCGGCGAGTTTGCGGGCGTCCTCAAAGGCCAGACGATGTGCCGGCAAGTCGCCCTCGACGACCTGCACCTCGCAGTTGGCGTCCGTGCTGGCGGGCAGGGTGAGGTGGTCGGTCGAGACCATAACGCGGCAGCCGGCGGCGGCAGCAGCGCGAACGTTGTCCTCAAACGAGGCATGGCCGTCCGAAAACGAAGTATGGGTGTGGCAATCGACCAGCGGGCAGGCGGGCATGGCGACTCCTTTGCATTCGGCGAATCTGCTCCATTGTAATGGTGCAGCTCTCAACACACCGCGCACGCCGGAGCTCGAAATCGATCGGAAAGGCTGCGCGGCGCGGCCTCGCTTGCTCTCAAAACATGTACGTCAGCCTCCAAAACCGACATAAAATGACATGTTTGGAGGCTGATGTACATGTTTGGATAGGGGCGAGGGCGGCGACGGACGAAAGTCACGCCTGTGCCACGTCCGATGTGCTAGCGTTTGGGTGAATAAAACGAGCCCGTGCGGAAAGGATCCGGACCGTATGCAACGTGGAAGTACATCTCCGCTGTCCCGCGAGACCGATGCGCCCGAGACCATCGTCAAGCTAGAGTGCGACATCGACGACGCGTCGCCCGAGGTGCTCGCCTTCGCCGCCGACCGCCTGCGCGAGGCCGGTGCGCGCGAGGTACATTGGCTGCCCCTCTATTGCAAGAAAGGTCGCCCCGGCTGGCAGCTGCAGGTAATCTGCACCCACGAGGATATCGAGCGCCTGCAGACGATTATCTTTTTGGAGACCACGACCAACGGCATCCGCCGCCAGGTTATGGAGCGCGTTTGCCTACCACGCCGCTTTGAGCAAGTGACGACGCCTTGGGGCGAGGTGGCCGTCAAAGTAGCCACCCTGCCCGACGGCAGTGAGCGTGCGGCGCCCGAGTACGAGGACTGCGCCCGTCTTGCCCGCGAGCATAACGTGCCGCTCCAGCGCGTGATGCAGGCGGCACAAGCCTCGGCACTGCGATTTGAGTAACGCGGTCGGCGACATCTCGCGCCCAGCCCCATCAACCCCTCCCGAAAGGACCACCATGAAATACCTCATCGCCTCCGACATCCACGGCTCGGCATACTGGACCGAGCGCCTCTGCGCCGCCATCGAGTCCGAGCAACCCGACCGCATCGTTCTGCTGGGCGACCTGCTCTACCACGGCCCGCGCAACGACCTTCCGCGCGACTACGCCCCCAAGCGTGTGATTCCGCTGCTCAACGCCCTGGCCGACCGCATCATCGCGGTGCGCGGCAACTGCGACGCCGAGGTCGACCAGATGGTGCTCGACTTCCCCGTCATGGCGGACTACGCCACGCTGTTCGACGAGACCGGTCGTGAACTGTTCCTGACGCACGGCCACGTCTTTGGCGCCGGCATGCACAACAGCGTCGACC
>CATYHY010000222.1 GCA_958407085.1 uncultured Collinsella sp.
CCGGCCTCGTCCATACCCTCGTTATTGTTGATATCGTCTGCCACGTTACCTCCTCTTAAGCGTCAAGGAATCGTGCATCATGTGCATGCTTCTCGATGTACTCGCGGCGATAGCCGACCTCGGAACCCATCAGCTCGCGCACGGCGCGGTCCGCCACCACGGCGTCCTCGATCGACACACGCTGCAGAATGCGGGTCTTTGGGTCCATCGTCGTCGAGGCAAGCTGTTTGGGGTCCATCTCGCCCAGGCCCTTGTAGCGCTGGACGGTATAGCCCTTGCGCTTTTTGGTGATCTTGCCGTCCTTGGCCTTGCCGTCCTCGTCGTTATCGTCGGGGTTCAGGCCCAGACTCTGGATGGTGTCGCGCAGGATCTCGTCTTCGGGCTGGCGGCCGTTGGGATACACGTAGTGAATCTTGTTGCGCACCTTAATGCCAAAGATGGGCGGGCAGGCAACATAGACGTAGCCGGCATCGATCAGCGGACGCATGTACTTGTAGAAGAACGTCAGTAGCAGGATGCGGATATGCGCACCGTCGACGTCTGCATCGGTCATGATGATGATCTTGTGGTAGCGCGCCTTGGTGATATCGAAGTCGCCGCCGTCGCCGGCACTCGTCGTGACGCCGCAACCGATCGCGGTAATCAGCGACTGGATGGTGTCACTCGAGAACGCGCGATGGTCACCAACGCGTTCGACGTTCAAAATCTTGCCGCGCAGGGGCAAAATCGCCTGGATGTCTCGGCGACGGCCGTCCTTGGCCGAACCGCCTGCCGAGTCGCCCTCTACGATGAAGAGCTCGGTCAGCTCGGCATCGCGCACCGAGCAGTCGGCGAGCTTACCGGGCAGGGACGCCGTCTCGAGCAGGCTCTTGCGGCGGGTCGCCTCGCGCGCCTTGCGGGCGGCATTGCGCGCCTTGCAGGCCTGTTGCGCCTTCTTGACGATCTCGCGGGCGGGTTTGGGATGCTCCTCCAGATAATCGGTCAGCCCATCGGTCACGATCTTGAGCGTGAGCGCGCGCATGTAGGAGCTGCCGAGCTTGGCCTTGGTTTGGCCCTCAAACTGCGGGTCGGGCAGCTTGACCGAGATGACGGCCGAAAGCCCCTCGCGCACGTCGTCGCCGCTCAGGTTGGCCTCCTTCTCCTTGAGTAGGTTCTGCTTGCGAGCGTAATCGTTGATCACGCGGGTGAGAGCGGTGCGGAAACCCTCGAGGTGCATGCCACCCTCGGGGGTGTAGATGTCGTTGGCAAACGACATGACGTTCTCGCCGTAACCGCTATTCCACTGCAGAGAAACCTCGACCTCGCCCATCTTGGTCACAGGCGCGTCCGGGTCCGATTTGCCCTCGATGTAGATGGGCTCCTTAAAGGCCTCGGGGACGTCCTTGCCCTCGTTGAGGAACTTGACGAAGTCGATGATGCCGCCCTCGTAGCAAAACTCCTCCACGTGGGGAGTCGCCTCGCGCTCGTCGGTCAGCACGATTTTGAGGTTCTTATTGAGGAACGCCGTCTCCTGCAGACGGTTGTGCAGCGTATCGAAATCGTAGATGCAGGTCTCGAAGATCTCGTCGTCGGGCCAGAAGGTGACGGTGGTGCCCGTCGAATCCGAGGTGCCCACGACCTCCATCTTCTTGACGGTCTTGCCGCGCGAGAACTCCATCTCGTAGGTGTTGCCGTCGCGACGAACCTGAACGACCACGCGCTTGGACAGTGCGTTGACGACGGAGATGCCAACGCCGTGCAGGCCGCCCGAGACCTTATAGGCCGAGTTATCGAACTTACCGCCGGCGTGCAAGATCGTCATGACGACCTCGAGCGTCGGGATCTTTTTAACAGGGTGCTCGTCGACGGGGATGCCGCGCCCGTTGTCGACGACCGTGATGGAGTTGTCGGCGTGGACCGTCACCTGGATCTCGGTGCAGAAACCGGCCATGGCCTCGTCGACGGAGTTGTCAACGATCTCCCACACCAGGTGATGCAGACCGCTGGCGCTCGTCGAGCCGATATACATGCCCGGGCGCTTACGAACGGCCTCGAGACCTTCGAGAATCTTAATCTCGCCGCCATCGTAATCGTTTTCGTTTGCCACACGTCCTCCTTCAGTCAAGAAAATGTGTACAGCCTTACTAGTTTATCGTAAAAAAATACCCTCGGGAACGAGGGTATTTGGCTCTACAAGGCCACCAGATGCGATTTAAGGCTCTTTTTTGCTTTGCACGCCCTTGGCCCACTCGGCACTGGCTCTCATGGCATTCTCGAGGGCCTCGCGCAGTTTTTGGTCTTCGATGGGCGCCACTTGGCGCTCAATCTCGGTGCGCTCGGCCTCACTTAGGTCGGCGTGCGGAGCCGGCGGGCGCTCGGTCGTCGCCGGACGCAGGCGCTCCTTGGCGGCGGGCGGCGTGTGACCGGGCGCGGTGGTTTTGAACACCAGGCCGTCCACATGCGCACCGGCGCGCTCCATGCGCGCGCGGATGATCTCGCGCAACAGCGTCATTTCCTGCGTCCACGAGGGCGAGTCGAGATATACCAGCAGCTCATTGGACTCGGGCAGGTAGCGCAGGCCCGTCACATGGCGCCCCTCGCGCGTGCCCGAGCACACCGCATTCCAGGCGCGATAGACCGCACGAGATTCCTCTGCAGCCTCCATCTGCACGCGGCGCTCAGGCGTCGCGGCCGCCAGGATGCGCTGGCGCTCTGCGTTTAAAAATCCACTGAAGGCGACCGTTTCGCTCTCGCGCTCGTAATTAGCACGTCTCACCCATGCTCACCACCTTGGCTCGATCAA
>CATYHY010000223.1 GCA_958407085.1 uncultured Collinsella sp.
ACTCGCCCACGCCACACGTCTGCGCCAGACCGGCAAAAATCTCCCGACCGGGACGTGAGTCGTCATGCTGCACGGGCAGCACGGCGTTGCGGTAGAACACGCGCGCATCGTTGACGCCCGCCACCGTTCCCACGCCGCGGTCGGCCTCCAGATACGTCACGTCGGGCAGCACGAAGTCAGAAGCACGCGCCGTCTCGGACCAACGAATATCAATCGTCACAAGCAAGTCGAGCTGCTGCAAAATACTCAACCAAGCCTGTGCATTGCCATAGCCCGCACCGGGGTTACTGGCATAGACGATGAGCCCACGCAAATCGCCGGCAAGAATCGACTGACCGATGGTCGTGCACAGGCCGCGCACCGGATCGACCAGTGGATAGCGCTCGGACCCCAGCTTGGGCCCGAGCGGCACCGGCGGCGTCGCAAAGCGTGCGGGATCGAGGTCGCCCAACACGAGCGGCGTGGGCGGGTTGAGGGCACCGCCCGCGTGTCCGATGCAGCCTAGCAGTACGTCGACCAAGCAGATAGCGCGCGCGGTCTGGGTGCTATTGGCATACGCGATTCCGATGCCGCCATGAAAGCCCGCATCCACCACAGCAGCAGGCGCGGCGGCAGCGAGATCGCGCGCCGTGGCGACAATCTCTGCGGCCGGCACGTCGCACATCGACTCGGCCCACTCGGGCGTCCAAGCACTGGCCGCCTGCGCCAGCTCCTCAAAACCCGTGGTATAGCGGGCAACGAACTCGTGATCGTACAAGTCCTCGGCAATGAGCACATGCGCGATGCCCAGCAGCAAGGCCAGGTCACAGCCCGGGCGCACGCGCAGCCAGCGGTCTGCAAGCGCAGCCGATCCGCTGCGCCGGGGGTCGACCACGATAATCTTCGCCCCGCGCCGGCGCGCATCGTTGAGCGCATCAACGGCCCCCATCGTCGACGAATCGACAATGGAACGCCCCAAATACATGATGCAATCGGTATGCGCCAAATCGGAGGCGGGACTATAGCCCAAGCTATGTTCCCAGCCGGTAAGTCGGCTTACCTCGCAGGCACCATCGGCACCGTACACGTTGGGCGAGCCTAGTGCATGCATAAGGCGATAGGCCCAGTAGCGATCGAACGAGGGCACGCCGAGCGTCATGCCCAGCACACGAGGCCCGCACTCGTCAACAATCCCCAAAAGACGCTCGGCAATCTGAGCAAACGCCTCGTCCCAGGTAATCGCATCAAACCCCGAGCCATCCCGGCGGCGACGCATGGGGTGCATAATGCGGTCGCGCTCGTCAAACGGCATGGACAGGCGATGCCGTCCGCGGGTGCACAGGGCACGCGCCGCGCACGGATGCCCCGTCACCGGCAACTCGGCCACCACACGACCGTCCTCAACTCGTGCCGCAAAGGCGCAATCGGCATAGCATCCCCCGCATGTGGTCACCACGGCGCGACCGTCACGCTTCACAGCAGATGCCATCTCGATTACCCCTTTCATCAGCCAAACACGACAGGCCAAAAGCCCGGCAACGGGCCCCAGACCCAAAAAGCCTCCCGCATGGCAACGCCCCGCGGGAGGCCCAACGTCAAACAGACGGTACCTTACGCCTCGGACTTCTTGGCGTAGATAAACCAGTAGCCGAGCGCGACCAGAACCGCGCCGCCCACGATGTTGCCCAGCGTGGCGGCGGACAGGTTAAACGCAATGCCCGCAGCGTTGAGCGCATCGGCGCCGGCAACGTCGGCACCATAGCCGCACGCGTGCATCACGGCACCCATGGGCAAAAAGTACATGTTGGCAACGCAGTGCTCAAAACCGCAGGCCACAAAGGCGGCGATGGGCAGCAGAATGCCCACGACCTTATCGACCACGGTCTTGCCAGCGGTACCGATCCACACGGCCAGGCACACAAAGATGTTGCACAGGATGCCGCGGAAGAAGATCGTCACCCAGTCGACCGTCACCTTGCCGGCGGCGACACTCACCATGGAGTTGGCGACCGCCTCGCCGTTGAGCTTATAGATGCCGGCCATGTACACCAAAAAGACGATGAACAAGGCACCGACAAAATTGCCGACCCACACGACGACCCAAGCCTTGAGCATCTGAGCCAGGGTGATCTTTTTGCTCTTGAGCGCGCAGACCATAAGCGAATTGCCGGTAAACAGCTCGGCACCGCACACCAGCACCAGCACCAGGCCCAGGCAAAAGCACAGGCCGCCCACGACGCGCTGGGCGCCCCAGCCCAGCGTGCTATCGCTCAAGAACACCGTAAAGAACAGGCCACCGAAGGCAATAAACGCACCGGCGAACATTGCCAACAGAAAGGCCTTTGCGACCGGCAGGTTGGCCTTGGTCACGCCGGCGGCCTCGGTCTTGGCCTCGATCGCGGCGGGTGCCAGGCAATCAGGAGCGGGGTACTCCACCTTGGAATCTGCCATGTCAATCACTTCTTTCCTAATCAGCAGGGACAAGCGCTCCTATTGCTCTTGCCCCAAGCGGACAAAGTGGGAAAAGTCGTTGGCGGCCACGGCGTCGTACACGGCGTCGACGGCGTCAAAGACCTCCGGGGACATAGGGTTGTAAAACTCCGTATCGCCCGGCTGAATCCCTATGAAGACGATATCTTCGCACGATTGCTCGATTTCCTCGATCAGAATCGACAAAGGGAGCGAATGCGTGGTGAACATCGACTTGCGGGCCACGTCACGTTTGTCGAGCAAGCGGATGGCGCCGACGGGCAGCGCCATGTCGGCGGCATCGACCAAAACCAAACGCGGCGGACGCT
>CATYHY010000224.1 GCA_958407085.1 uncultured Collinsella sp.
TCCAAGAACTTCAAGGACATGAAGCGCGCTGGCGTTCCGCACCGCTATCTCGAGGGCAAGAACATCGTTCTGCTCTTCCAGAAGACCTCCACTCGTACCCGCTGCGCCTTCGAGGTCGGCGGCATGGACCTGGGCATGGGCGTGACCTATCTCGATCCCGGTTCGTCGCAGATGGGCAAGAAGGAGTCCATCGAGGACACCGCCCGCGTTCTCGGCCGCATGTATGACGGCATCGAGTTCCGTGGCTTTGCCCAGGACGACGTCGAGGAGCTCGCTGCTAAGTCCGGCGTGCCCGTGTGGAACGGCCTGACCACTGAGTGGCATCCCACCCAGATGCTCGCCGATATCCTGACCGTCCAGGAGAACTTCAACTACGACATCAAGGGCAAGACCCTCGTCTTCATGGGCGACTGCAAGAACAACGTCGCTCGC
Source organism: uncultured Collinsella sp. (assembly GCA_958407085.1). GTDB lineage: Bacteria > Actinomycetota > Coriobacteriia > Coriobacteriales > Coriobacteriaceae > Collinsella. The sequence continues at coordinate 433 of CATYHY010000224.1, forward strand.
TCCCTCATGGTCGTCTGCTCCAAGCTCGGCATGAACTTCGTGGCCTGCGGCCCCGAGGAGTGCATGCCCGCCGACGACGTCATCGAGGCCTGCAAGCCCATCGCCGAGGCCAACGGTTGCACCATCAAGCTGACCACCGACGTCAAGGACGGCGTCACCGGTGCCGACGTTATCTACACCGACGTGTGGGTCTCCATGGGCGAGCCCGACGAGGTCTGGGCCGAGCGCATCGCTCAGCTCACCCCGTATCGTGTTACCTCCGAGGTCATGGCTATGGCCAACCCGGGTGCCATCTTCCTGCACTGCCTGCCCAGCTTCCACGACACCAACACCACGATTGGCGCCGAGAAGTGCGAGCAGTTCGGCATCACCGAGCAGGAGGTCACCGACGAGGTCTTCGAGAGCCCCGCTTCCAAGGTCTTCGACGAGGCCGAGAACCGCATGCACACCATCAAGGCTGTCATGTACGCCACGCTCAAGTAAGAGCATCTAGCATCTCGCTCGGGGTGTATTGCTGCACACCCCGAGCGGTTTTATCTGGTAATAATCTCGCATCAAGCGGCAGGCACGGCACGGAAGAGCCGCTTCTGGCGAGATCAGTAAATGATTTATGAAAGGGGGATGAGAACTATGACTGAGACCGCTAAGAAAAAGCGCGGTATGCCTTCATCGTTCACCATTCTTCTTGCTCTGCTGGCAATTGTCGCAGTGATTACCGTTATCGTCTCCGGCACGTCCGGCGGCGCGGTTACTGCCGCCCGTCTGAGCGATTTCTGCACCGCCCCGATTAAGGGCTTCGCTGACGCTCTGCCCGTCTGCCTCTTCGTTATGATCCTGGGCGGCTTCCTCGGTATGATGACCGAGACCGGCGCCCTGGACAACGGCATCGCCGTTCTGGTGCAGAAGCTTAAGGGCAACGAGATTATGCTCATTCCCGTGCTGATGCTCATCTTCTCCCTCGGTGGTACCACCTATGGTATGTGCGAGGAGACCGTTCCCTTCTACGCCCTGCTCGCCGCTACCATGATGGCTGCTGGCTTCGACCCCATGGTCGGTGCCGCTACCGTCCTGCTCGGCGCTGGCTGCGGCTGCCTGGGCTCCACGGTTAACCCGTTCGCCGTCGGCGCTGCCGTCGACGCTCTGACCGGCGTTGGCATTGAGGTCAACCAGTCCATCATCATCGGCCTCGGTGCCGTCCTGTGGATTGTCACTACCGCTATGTCCATCTTCTTCGTGATGAACTATGCCAAGAAGGTCAAGGCTGACAAGGGTTCCACCATCCTGTCGATGCAGGAGCTCAAGGACGCCGAAGAGGCTCACGGCAAGGCTGCTTCCGAGGTCCACAAGGAGGTCAAGCTCACCGGTCGTCAGAAGGGTGTTCTGATCGCCTTCGCCTTCACCTTCGTCGTCATGATCGTCGGCTTCATTCCGCTGGCCGACCTCAACGAGGGCGTCGCCAACTTCTTCGACGCTGGCGCTGTCTACGACGCCGACGGTAACGCCGTCGTCCAGGGCTGGTCTGCCCTGATCACCGGCCTGCCCATTGGCCAGTGGTACTTCGACGAGGCTTCCACCTGGTTCTTCCTCATGGCCGTCCTGATCGGTATCATCGGTGGCCTGTCCGAGAAGCAGATCGTCAACACCTTCATTACCGGCGCTGCCGACATGATGTCCGTTGTTCTCGTCATCGCCCTCGCCCGTGGTATCTCCGTCCTCATGGCTAACACCGGCCTCGATGTCTTCGTCCTCGACGCTGCCGCCAATGCCCTGGCTGGCCTGTCCGGCGTGATCTTCGCTCCCATGAGCTTCCTGGTCTACTTCGGCCTGTCCTTCCTGATCCCCTCGACCTCCGGTATGGCCACCGTCTCCATGCCCATCATGGGACCGCTGGCTGTTAAGCTCGGCTTCTCGCCTGAGGTCATGGTCATGATCTTCTCCGCCGCCATCGGTGTCGTGAACCTATTCACCCCGACCTCCGGCGCCATCATGGGCGGTCTCGCCCTGGCCAAGATCGAGTGGACGACCTGGCTCAAGTTTGCCCTTAAGCTCATCGTCGCGCTCTCCGTCGTCTGCGCCATCATCCTGACCGTCGCCTGCGTGTTGATCTAAGTACCCAACGGGTACCCCACGGAAACCTTGACGATCCTGTAGAGGATCACCTGGTCATCGTCTGTCCGGCGGGGTAAACCCACCGGTAGACTCCTACCTTTAGCCCCCTTCCGTTCCGTGCGCGGGAGGGGGCGCTCTTGTGTTCCGGCGTTTTACCAAACGCCGGAACCACTCGACGCTGCAAGCCCGCCAGAGCGGCAATCTGACGT
>CATYHY010000225.1 GCA_958407085.1 uncultured Collinsella sp.
CGCAGCCTAGTGCTCCTCGCCGGCGCGGGCCAGGTCGTAGGGCGTGGTCTGGTAGACGTAGTAGTTGAGCCAGTTGGTGTAGAACAGCTGAGCCTGGCTGCGCCAGACGTTGCGCGGCTCGGCGGTGGGGTCGTCACCCGGAAAGTAGTGCGCCGGCACCTCCGGGTTGAGGCCGCGCTTCACGTCGCGCTCGTACTCCAGGCGCAGCGTATCGGTGTCGTACTCGGGATGGCCAAAGACAAAGAAGCGATGGCTGTCGGTCGACTTGACGATGTACAGGCCCACCTCGTCGGACACGGCCACGACCTCAAGCTGCGGCTCGGCCTCCACGTCCTCGCGACGCACATCGGTGTTGCGCGAATGTACGGCATAGAAGCGGTCGTCAAAGCCGCGGACCAGCGGGCTTTGCGGCTTCACCAGATAATGCTCGAACACGCCGCTTGCCTTTGCCGGCAGGTCATACTTCTGGATACCGTAATGATGGTACAGACCGGCCTGCGCGCCCCAACAAATATGCAGCGTAGAGTGCACATGCGTGGTGGACCAATCCATGATCTGGCAGAGCTCGGGCCAGTAGTCGACCTCCTCGAACGGCATCTGCTCCACCGGCGCGCCCGTGATGATCAGGCCGTCGTAGTGGATGTCGCGGATGTCGTCGAACGTGCGGTAAAACGTCTCCAGGTGGCCGGCGCTCACGTGCGTGGCTTCGTGCGTTTTGGTGCGCAGCAGGTCCACCTCCACCTGCAGCGGCGTGTTGGAGAGCTTGCGCATGATCTGCGTCTCGGTGGCGATCTTGGTGGGCATGAGGTTGAGGATGAGCACGCGCAGCGGACGGATGTCCTGGTGCAGCGCGCGGTACTCGGTCATGACAAAGATGTTCTCGCTCTCGAGCTGCGCGGCGGCAGGGAGGGCGTCGGGAATGCGAATGGGCATGGATGCTCCTTACGAGTCAGTTGCAGCTATGGTACAACGACCGGCCCCATCCGCGCGAGCGCATCGCCCAGCGATGCCGTCAGCGGCCCAAATCACTCCAAAAGTAGAGATTAAGGCATGTCCCAAAAATCTACGGCGCTTTAGCCTAGCAAAGTGACAGCAGGAAGCTACAATGGTTCGACGCGAAAAACTCGGCCGAAAGGATACATATATGTACCAGACGCGTAAGATCGGTGTGGTCGGCCAGGGCCACGTAGGAGCACATGTCGCCAACAGCCTGCTTATGCAGGGCATTGCCGATGAGCTGTACCTGTGCGATATCAACGAGGCCAAGGTGACGTCAGAGGTCCAGGACCTGCGCGACTCCCTTTCGTTTGTCCCGTATAACACCAAGATCGTCAACTGCTACGACCACTACGAGGAGCTGGCCTGCTGCGACGTTATCGTCAACGCCGCCGGCAAGGTCGCGCTGGCCGCCGGCAACCGTGACGGCGAGCTGTTCTTTACCACCGATGCCGCCCGCACCTTTGCCAAGCGCATCGTCGACGCCGGCTTTGACGGCATCTTCGTAAGCATCTCCAACCCCTGCGACGTCGTGTGCACCGAGTTGTGGCACCTGACCGGCTACAATCCCAAGAAGATCATCGGCTCGGGCTGCGGCCTGGACTCCGCCCGCCTGCGCACCGAGATCTCCAAGAAGGTCGGTGTGAGCCCCAAGTCCATCGACGCCTATATGATCGGCGAGCACGGCTTTAGCCAGCTTGCAGCCTTTAAGGCCGCGACTATCGCCGGCAAGAGCCTTAACGAGCTTCAGGCCGAGAACCCCGACAAGTACGCCTTCGACCACATGGAGGTCGAGGAGCTTGCACGCAAGGGCGGCTATGTGACCTACCAGGGCAAGCAGTGCACCGAGTACGCCGTCGCCAACTCCGCCGCGCGCGTCTGCGCCGCCGTGCTTCACAACGAGCACGCCGTGCTTTCCGCCTCCACGCTTATGACCGGCCAGTATGGCGAGGAGGGCATCTTTACTTCCCTGCCGTGTGTGATCGGTGCCGAGGGCGTCGAGGAGGTCTACACGCTCGACCTTTCCGAGTATGAGCTCGAGGGCTTCCACAAGAGCTGCCAGCACATTCGCGACAACATCGCCCAGCTCGACTGGTGGGACGCCGAGGCCTACGACGCAAAGTAGGCCGCTGGCTGCCGCAACCTTACGAATCTAAGCGCGATACTAAGCGGGCTGCGCCGGAAATCCCCGGCGCAGCCCGCTTTTCGACTCATACAACACGCTCGCACATTTAGGTCTAATACTTTCCCCGAGAAGTGAACGAGCAAAATCGAGCCCCCGGAGCATCAACACTTTATGGGAGCCATTTCCTGCAGTTTCATTGAGATTTTCCTGCGGTTTTGGCGCCAAAAAGTGTCGATGCCTCGAGGGTCCAAAATAGGTCGTTCACTTCTCGGGAAAAGTATTTGACTTCGTTTTTCGACAAACAAAACCGGTCATCGCAACGCAAGCGGGGCCTGCGCTTAGCGTAGGCCCCGACGTGAGAAGTTGTTATCCCGGTAACTTAATACCGCTCGATTAGTACTGCTCGATGCCCATGTAGCGACGGATCTCGGGGCTGTGGTCGAACACCTTGCCGCGGGCGGCGCGCAGCTCGCAGCTCATCGCGTAGAAGAAGATCGGCTCCAGGAACGAACGCACGCTGGCGGGCACCTCGCCCACGCCGTACTCGAGCGCATCGAGCACCATGACTGTATCGGTGTGCGTGTTGAGGAATGCAAGTGCACGTTCCTCCATGGGGCGGCACT
>CATYHY010000226.1 GCA_958407085.1 uncultured Collinsella sp.
AGAGCGCTTGACTGGCAGTCAAGAGGTCAGGGGTTCGATTCCCCTCGTCTCCACCCGAGCATTGAATGAGGCTCCAACGCAAGTTGGGGCCTTTTTTCATATAGGCACACAAGGTCAAAGGCGGCACCATGATCCTCCTGGTCGACAAGATCGAAAAAAGCTTCGGCGCGCGCGTCCTCTTTAGCGGCGCATCCTTCCAGATCAACCCCGGCGAGCGCTTCGCGCTCGTGGGCCCCAACGGCGCCGGCAAAACCACCATGCTCAAGATTATCATGGGCATCGACAGCCCAGACGCCGGCCAGGTCCAGTACGCCAAGGACTGCCAGGTAGGCTACCTAGAGCAGGAAACCAATCTGGAGCAAAAGAACACCACCATCCTTGCCGAGGTCATGGCCGCCGCCAAAGAAATCCGCCGCATGGGTGAGCGCGCTAACGAGCTGCAGGGCCAGATCACCGAGCTCTCCGAGCAGGGCAAGGACGTCGACGCCCTCCTCAACGAGTACGGCCAGGTCCAGGACCGCTTTGAGCATCTGGGCGGATACGAGCTCGAGAGCAACGCCCGCAAGATACTGTCCGGCCTAGGCTTTAAGGTAACTGACTTTGAGCGCCCGTGCTCCGAGTTCTCCGGCGGCTGGCAGATGCGCATCGCGCTCGCCAAGCTCTTTCTGCGCCATCCCGACCTGCTGCTGCTGGACGAGCCCACCAACCACCTGGACCTCGAGAGTGTCCAATGGCTGCGCGGCTTTATCGCCAACTACGATGGCGCCGTGCTCATCGTCAGCCACGACCGCGCCTTCATGGACGCCTGCGTCGACCACGTCGCCGCGCTCGAGAACCGCCGCGTGACCACCTACACCGGCAACTACAGCAGCTACCTTAAGCAGCGCGAGGACAACCTGGAGCAGATGCGCGCCAAGCGTGCTGCCCAGGAGCGCGACATCGCCCACATGCAGGTCTTCGTCGACAAGTTCCGCTACAAGCCCACCAAGGCCGCACAGGCGCAGGAGCGCATCCGCAAGATCGAGCAGATCAAAAAGGAGCTCGTTATCCTGCCCGAGGGCCACAAGCACATCGACTTTAAGTTCCCCGACCCGCCGCGCTCCGGCGACATGGTCGTGGGCCTGGAGGGCGTCTCCAAGTCCTACGGCGACAAGCACATCTACAGCGACATCGACCTCAAGCTTTACCGCGGCGAGCACGTGGCGCTCGTCGGCCCTAACGGCGCCGGCAAGTCCACCCTCATGAAGATCCTCGCCGGTCTGGAGCCGCCCACCACCGGCACCCGCGACCTGGGCACCAACGTGGGCGTGGCCTACTACGCCCAGCACGCTCTCGAGGGTATGACCGAGTCCAACACCGTCCTGCAAGAGATCGACACCGTTACGCCCAAGTGGACCGTGCCGCAGCAGCGCAGCCTGCTGGGTGCCTTCCTGTTTAGCGACAACGATTCCATCGAAAAGCAGGTACGCGTCCTTTCCGGCGGTGAAAAGGCACGTCTGGCCCTGGCCAAGATGCTCGTGGCCCCCGAGGCACTCCTGTGCCTGGACGAGCCCACCAACCACCTTGACATCGACTCGGTGGACATGCTCGAGAACGCCCTGCAAAACTTCCCCGGCACCATCGTGCTGATCAGCCACGACGAGCATCTGGTGCGCGCCGTGGCCAACCGCATCATCGATATCCGCGATGGTAAGGTCACGGTCTATGACGGCGACTACGACTACTACCTCTACAAGCGCGAGGACCTCGCGGCCCGCGCCGCCGCCGAGGCGGCAGGGGGGAGCGCGCCGGCCGCGACCAAGCCCACCAGCGCCGCCCAGGCCAACACCCCCGTCGCAGCACCCAAGCCCGCCGAGGGCAAAAAGACCAAGGAGCAAAAGCGCGCCGAGGCCCAGGCCCGCGCCGCGCTCAACAAAAAGCTCAAGGGCGTGCGCAACCAGCTCAAGAAGATCGAGGCCGAGCTCGACAAAAAGCGCGCCCGCTATGACGAGCTTATGGAATTGATGGCAAGCGAAGAGCTTTATGCCGATCAGGATAAGTTCAACGCCGCGCTGGGGGAATATAACGGGCTTAAGCAAGAGCTGCCCAAGCTCGAGGACGAATGGCTCGAGCTTTCCACTCAGATCGAAGAGGAGACCGCGCGTGAACTCTCGTAAGGCCGCTGCCGTGGCGATGAGCATCATCGCTATTGCGTGCCGCATCTGCGGTATCTTTATGAGCGCGATGACCGTGCTGCTGTGCTTTAGCGGCCTGACCGCCAAGCTACAGATCGTTGGCTTTGTCGTCGAGCTTTCTCGCGCGCTGCCGAGTTCCATCGCCGGCTACGGCGTCATCACCTCACCCTTTGGCGGTGTGTTTCGCCTGGATTACGCCATCGTGGCCGTCATCCTGTTTGTGGCCGACTACCTGCTCACGCGCGCCTCGCGCCGCGTTCGCTAGGGGGGGGCGCCATGTCCAGCAGCTACTTTATGAACCTGCTTGCCAGTGCCGTCGCCGTCATCGTTGGCATCGTCATCCACGAGAGCGCGCACGCCGCCGCGGCCTGGGCGCTCGGCGACAAGACGGCCCGTTCGCGCGGCCGCGTGTCGCTCAACCCGCTCAACCATATCGACCCGTTTGGCACCATCATCCTGCCGCTGTTAATGCTGGCCGCCGGCGGCCCGGTGTTCGCCTTTGCCAAGCCCGTGCCCGTCTACCTCAACAACCTCAAGCACCCCAAGCGCGACGAGGTCCTGGTGAGCG
>CATYHY010000227.1 GCA_958407085.1 uncultured Collinsella sp.
CACGGAACCGGGATGCGAAAGGAGGCCCGCATATGAATTGCTTACCAAGACGAATGCCGGGCTCCTGCTTGCGCCCGTCGGCGTGATCAGGAGACAGCGACTTACTTCTCTTACTCTTATTACTTTTGTTCGATCAAGGAGATCATCATGAGCAAGTTTATCAACAACCCCGAGCGCACCTTTGGTTTCGATACCCTGCAGCTGCACGTTGGCCAGGAGAGCGCCGATCCTGCATCCGACTCCCGTGCCGTGCCTATCTACCAGACCACGAGCTATGTGTTCCGCAACTCCCAGCACGCTGCTGACCGCTTTGGCCTTGCCGACGCCGGTAACATCTACGGCCGTCTGACCAACTCCACCCAGGGCGTCTTTGAGGACCGTATCGCCGCGCTCGAGGGTGGCGTTGCTGGTCTCGCCGTCGCCTCTGGTGCCGCCGCCATCACCTATACCCTGCAGGCGCTCGCTCAGGCCGGCGACCATGTGGTGGCCCAGAAGACCATCTACGGCGGTTCCTACAACCTGCTGGAGCACACGCTCTCCCAGTTTGGCGTCGAGACCACGTTTGTCGATGCCCATAACCTTGAAGAGGTCGAGGGTGCCATCAAGGACAGCACCACGGTCATCTATCTCGAGACGCTCGGCAACCCCAACTCCGACATCCCCAACATCGACGCCATCTCCGAGATCGCCAAGAAGCACGGTCTGCCGGTTGTCGTAGATAACACCTTCGGCACCCCGTATCTGTTCCGTCCGCTGGAGCATGGTGCCAACATCGTCGTCCACTCCGCAACCAAGTTCATTGGCGGCCACGGCACCTCGCTGGGCGGCGTGATTGTCGATGGCGGCAACTTCGATTGGAAGGCGAGCGGAAAGTACGCCCAGATTGCCGAGCCCAACCCCTCCTACCATGGCGTCTCGTTTGCCGAGGCTGCCGGCCCTGCCGCCTTCGCGACCTATGTCCGCGCCATCCTGCTGCGTGACGAGGGCGCTTGCATTAGCCCGTTTAACGCCTGGATTCTGCTCCAGGGCACCGAGACCCTGTCGCTGCGCGTCGACCGTCATGTCGAGAACACCAAGAAGGTCGTTGAGTTCCTGGCTGGTGACAGCCATGTCGCCAAGGTGAACCACCCGAGCCTGCCTGAGCACCCCAATCACGAGCTCTACAAGCAATATTTCCCCAACGGCGGTGCCTCGATCTTTACCTTTGAGATTAAGGGTGGCCAGGAGGCCGCCTGGAAGTTCATTGATCATCTGCAGGTGTTCTCGCTGCTCGCCAACGTGGCCGACGTCAAGTCGCTCGTCGTGCACCCGGCTACCACCACGCACTCCCAGCTCTCTGCCGAGGAGCTCGCCGAGCAGAACATCACGTCCTCCACGATCCGTCTTTCCATCGGTACCGAGAACGCCGAGGATATCATTTGGGATCTGAAGCAGGCCTTCGCCGCGCTGGACGAGTAAGGCGACTTGTGCAAGGACCCCTTGCGACTCGATAGGTATAACTGCATAAAATGCCTGCTCAAGGCGCCTGTGCGAACAATGGTTGCATAGGCGTCTTTTTTGCATAGAGAGGGCGCAAAAACAGGGTTTTTGACACGCTTTATGCATTCGAGTTGTGGAAAACTCCTGTTGAGAGGATGTGAGTTTTACGCAATTGACGTGCGCCTTTTGAGTAAAACCGCAGGTCGCGATTTGCTCGGGGTACTATGCAGCGCGATCGAATCACACGCAGCTCAAACGCAGCAAAAACGCACTACGGAGGTTTCCAGCTACATGAGGATCGATTCACGAAAACCGAAAGCCGCCGCCCTTTCCGCCGCTCTGACCGTGGCACTTTTGGCGGGCGCCGGTGCAACTGATGCCCACGCCGCAACACTGTCCGATACGGTTGGATCTACGCCGTCCGAGACGACGCTGGTACAGCCCGTTGACTATCGCGGCGATGGTTATGGTTCCATGCAGGAGTGGAACGCCTCGATGGAGGCCAAGCGCGATTCCCTGGAGATGCGCGCTCAGATTATCATGAACATGTACGGTGACTATGCCACGGATGACGAGCGCGCTGTGCTGCAGGGTTGTATCGACGGCGCGGGTAGCCTGTTGACGATGGGGGAGGTCGACGCCAAGTCGACCGAGCTCGATGAGCTGCGCACTGCGCTTGAGGATGCCAAGCGCGAAGCGCTCGAGGCTGCCGCCGAGGCGGAGGCTGCCGAGGTCGCCCGGGCTTCGTACTACAACGCCGGTTACACTCCGTCCTACGCGTCTGCCGCGTCCTACGCGAACGGATCGGGCCTGACGCGCTCTGCGGGTGTCAATAACTACAACGGGCGCCGCGAGACCTATTACAGCAGCAATGTGCTTTATCACTATCGCACGGGCGAATGGACTCAGGATTCTGAGGGCTTCTGGCGCGATTCCGACGGCTATTACGTTGTCGCCGCGGGCGATATGGCCCAGGGCTCGACCTTTACGGGCTCCAAGGGTGATTGCAAGGTCTATGACTCCGGCTGCGCTGCCGGAACCACCGACTACTACACCGGTTGGTAATTTTTCTGCATCACGGATATTTGGCGGACGGGCGTCTTTACCGAGCTTTAGGGCAACGTAAGGACGTCCGTTCTATGTATGCGTTTGAGTTAACAGAGCCCTTACCGTGGCGGTACGCTGGGCGTATGGATGCGGGGCACACTGGTTCTTGAGAA
>CATYHY010000228.1 GCA_958407085.1 uncultured Collinsella sp.
CGCTCAAGTCCGAGGGTCAGTCGCACATGGAGGACCTCGCCAACAAGATCGTCCCGTGGAACTTCCTGCTTGCGGGTCTGGTCGCGCTCACCACGCGCAGCCTCATCAAGACCTCGGCGGCGTTGATGGTCGACTACTCGTGCGCACTCAAGCTCACGGGTTCCGTTGCCGTCATGACCGCTATGAGCGATGCCGCCAAGATGGGCGTCATGGTCAAGGGCGCGAAGTACTTTGAGTCGTTTGCCAAGGCCGATACCATCGTGTTTGATAAGACCGGCACGCTCACCGAGGCGCAGCCGCGTCTTGCCTGCGTGCTCACCACCGATGGCTGGAGCGAGGACGAGGTTCTGCGCCTTTCCGCCTGCTTAGAGGAGCATTTCCCGCATCCGGTGGCACGCGCCGTGGTCAATGCGGCACGCGAGCGCGAGCTCGAGCATCGCGAGCGCCATGCTGCCGTCGAGTACATCGTGGCGCACGGCATCGCTTCGTCCATTGAAGGGCGTCGCGCCATCATCGGTTCCGCGCACTTTGTATTTGAGGACGAGGGTGCGCACCTTGAGTCCGACATCAAGGAGCAAATCGAGTTCCAGATGCAGGGCCTGTCGCCGCTGTATCTGGCGGTCGATGGCAAGGTCGTCGGCGTGCTCGGTATCGAGGATCCGCTCAAGCCCGGGGTCCGTGAGGCTATCGCCGACCTGCATGCGCTGGGCGTCAAGCATGTCGTTATGCTCACGGGCGATTCGGAACGCACAGCCGAGCGCATTGCGCGAGAGGCGGGGGTCGACGAGTTTAAGGCCGAGCTGCTGCCCGAGGACAAGTACGCCTATGTGGAGCGCATTAAGAGCGAGGGGCGCCACGTTGCCATGGTGGGCGACGGCGTCAACGATTCGCCGGCGCTCGGCTTGGCCGACGTGGGCCTGGCGATGGGTGGCGGAAGCGATATCGCCAAGGAGGTCGCCGATATCATCCTGACCGATACGGATCTGGCCGCAATCGTGCGCCTGCGCCGTATGAGTCAGGGCCTCGTTGATCGTCTGACGAGCTCCTACTCTAAGGTGATGCTCACCAACTCAGCACTCTTGGCACTGGGCATTACCGGCGCGATTACCCCGCAGGCGTCGTCGCTGTTGCACAACGGCTCGACGATTGCGTACAGCTTGGACAACGCGAAAGCGTATCTGCGTTAGGGTTTTCGATTGAGCTTATGGCCTGCACCCAGGCGGTACCGCAGCCGCCAGGGTGCAGGCCTTTTTAGGCAAGTGCAGCTTTGATGGCAGGGGCTTCGGTGAGCTGCTCGGCTGCCTTCTCGTCTGAGCTGTCGAGTGCTGCCAGACTGCGGTAGACCCACTCGTTGACCTGGGTGTTCTTGACGCCTGCGGTCTGCATAAGGGCGCCTACCTCGCGGATTGCTGCGAACAGATCGGCTTTGGGACCCGCGAGCTCGACCTCGATGCCGTGGTAGGCGGCCACGCCGCGGTTCTCACTCACGTGGTCGATAAAGCCCTCGACGGTCTCAAGCTGCTGGGCGAGAGCTGCATCATCGTCGGCGTCCAGCGCGACGAGTGCGTTCGATACCGTGAGGGCGGGATGTCCGCAGGGGACAAAGCCTTCGATGACATCCATAGCTTCGGTAATGGTTGAGCCCAGGCCTGCGAGGGCATTGACGAGTTGCTGCTTGGTATCCATGGCGGTCCTTTCGACGGGTCAATTTTGCTTGGCGAAAATATACGTGACGCGATCGGTAGCAAAAGTGCGAAGTGCGGCGCACATTGGGGTCTTCACAGCTCGTGCATAGAACAGCTGTCCGCTTTCAGAACGTGGTAAGATAACACTCCACAAGCGGGGCTCGCCCCGCATGTTCCTTGAAAAGTCGACGGGTGTTGGGTGCTCGTGCCCAATGCCATCCAGACTTTCCCGACATTCGGGGGCGACTGGTTTCGACACGATAGCTCTGAGAGAGGAAGCAAGCCGAGGTCTCCTCGCCTCGTTAAACAGGGGTACCGTCAAATTGAATTGACAACAACTCTTCTTTTGAGCCTATGGCTCTCGCTGCTTAGTTTATAGCGGCGCGTCAACCCGGTGATTTCCCCGACACCGGCGCGACGTCATGTTAGGGGAATGCTCCTGCGCACGTAATCGGTATGGCGCAGGCTAAGACCGAACCGGTTAGGACGCCGCGAGCGTGTCGCTGCGCGCAAAGCGTCCGAGACTAAACCAGCGACTGAGCTTGGAGATGCCAATCAGGGGGCTTTCGTGGACCGGAGTTCGATTCTCCGCGCCTCCACCATAAGTAACAGGCAGGTAGATATTCATATCTACCTGCCTTTTTATTTCTAGTCCGTACCGCGGAGAATCGAACTCTGTGCAGGGCGCGGGCGTTAAGCAAACGCTACGGCAACGCAGGGTGGGACGCGCTTTCCCAATGGCGGCCCAGGCGGAAAGCACGTCCCGGAATCCGCATTCAGACTGGGACGTAGTTTACGGATGGCACATCAAGCGGAAACTACGTCCCGGAATCCTCATTCGGAATGGGATTCATCTTCCTGATGACGGGCTCAGCGGAAAATACGACCCGGAATTTGCTCTGAGACCGGGACGCGCTTTCCCGTCGACTGCCCCGACCCCTTAACTCCAAAACCTATGCGCCCTCCATTCCAAAACTGGGTAGAAGAAAGCCAAAAC
>CATYHY010000229.1 GCA_958407085.1 uncultured Collinsella sp.
CATCCGAATCCATCGAGTGCGCAGGCGTTTTTTGGTGCCGCGGCTACCCGCGAGTGCCGGCAGGGCGCTTGGTGTCTCGCTGGTCCTCGGCTTCGCCTGCGGGATCGCTCGACTACCAAGCGCCCTGCCGGCACCCGCGGGTAGCCGACCAAAACCGCCTGAAGGGTCACATTTATCTGATAATTGAATCCCCGGCGTTATGCCGCTCGCTGGCGTTGCCAAAACATCGGCTGCTACGTGCCTTGGGCGCTAGTGACCGTTGCCCTTACATCTGTAACGAGTTGCTTACGCATCTCCAGGGTTCTCCGTACTATCATGAATCAGATTGAATTGAGATGATGATAGGGAGCGCCTTTTTATGATTGAGCTGCTCAGGCGTTTTGGTGGTAAGTTTCGCCGGTATATGGTGATTGGCCCTGCGTGCAAGTTGATTGAAGTGATCTTTGACCTGCTGACGCCGCTGGTGATTGCCCAGATGATCGATAAAGGTATCGGTGCGCACGACGTGAGTGCCGTCGTCCGCTACGGCATGGTGCTCGCCGCCATGGCTGTAATCGGCATCTCGTTTACGCTTGTTTGCCAGAAGATGGCGGCGCTCACCTCGCAGGGCATGGGTACTGACATTCGCGGCGCACTCTACCAGCACATCAACAAGCTGAGCTATGCCGAGCTCGACCGCTTTGGCACGCCGTCGCTCATCACGCGCATTACCAACGACGTTAACCAGGTCCAGCTCGCTGTGGCGCTGGGCGTGCGCATGCTCATCCGCTGGCCCTTTCTAGCGGTGGGCTCCATGTGCGCGGCCCTTGCCATCGACCTTAAGCTCGGCATCATCTTTTTGATCTGCACGCCCGCCATTGGCCTGGTGTTCTGGGTTGTCATGGCGCGCTGCATTCCGTACTACAAGCAGCTGCAGGCAAAGCTCGACCGCATCGCGCTTATCTGCCGCGAGGGCCTTTCGGGCGCCCGCGTGGTTCGCGCCTTCGTGCGCGAAGATCACGAGCGCGAGCGCTTTGCGCAGGCCGCCGACGACCAGGCCAATACTGCCATCGCGGTGGGCAAGCTCTCGTCGATTCTCAACCCCGTCACGTTTTTGGTGATGAACCTGGGCGTGTGCGCCATCCTGTGGGTGGGCGGCATCCAGGTCAGCGTGGGCGAGCTTACGCAGGGCCAGGTCATGGCGTTTGTGAACTACATGACGCAGACCCTGACCTCCATCGTGTACGTCGCCAACCTGGTCGTGGTCTTTACCAAGGCGAGCGCCAGCGCGTCGCGTATCAACGAGGTGCTCAATTGCGTGCCGGGCATCGCTGACGAGGGCAACCAGCCGGTCGCGCTGCCCAAGCCGGGCAATGTCGCTTCAGTTCCCGCGCTGAGCTTGAGCCATGCGAGCTTCTCGTTTGGCGCTGGCGCGGCCAATGCTGTCAACGATGTGACGCTGGAACTCCCGCTGGGCAAGACGCTCGGCATTATCGGCGGTACGGGTAGCGGCAAGTCCACGCTCGTCTCGCTCATCCCGCGCCTGTACGATGCGAGCACCGGCAGCGTGAGCGTGATGGGCGTCGACGTGCGCACCTGGCCGCTCGACCAGCTGCGCCGTGTGGTCGCGACCGTTCCGCAGCGCGCATCGCTGGTGAGCGGCTCCATCCGCAGCAACCTGACCTGGCGCGATGAAGCTGCGACCGACGAGGAGCTCTGGGTGGCACTCGACATGGCGCAGGCCAGCGAGTTCGTGCGCAACAAGCCGCAGGGCTTAGACGCCCCGGTCGAGGCGGGCGGCAAGAACTTTAGCGGTGGCCAGCGTCAGCGCCTGACTATCGCGCGTGCCTTGGTTGGTTCGCCTCAGATATTGATCATGGATGACTCCGCGTCGGCGCTCGACTTTAAGACCGACGCGGCGCTTCGCCATGCCATTCGCGAGCGCAGCATGCGCGGTGCCGCCAAGGGCGGGCTGCCGCTGACCACGGTGATTGTGAGCCAGCGCGTTTCGACCGTGCGCGATGCCGACGTGATCTGCGTGCTCGACCACGGCTCGGTTGCCGGCCTGGGCACACATGACGAGCTCTATGCGACCTGTCGGCTCTATCGCGAGATTTGCCAGTCGCAGCTGCGCCGCGAGGAGCTTGAGGGCCAGCGGGGGAGCACAGCGCCCGCGCCCACTCCGGCGCCCGCGTCCACCCTAAGCCCCGCGTCCGCCCCGACTGCCCCGGCATCCATTTGCGCAAAGGAGGGCTGCTAAATGAATCCGTACACTTCCTCCGGTTCGGTCGCCACGATGACGGCCAACGTGTCCGGTAACGATAACCTCAACGACCTGGGCGACGGTCCGCGCCAGCCCGGCGACCCCGAGCGCTATCCCGTGGGTGCGGTGACTCGCCGTCTGATGGGCTACGTTCGTCCGCATCGCATTTCGTTTGTTGCGTCGTTTGTGAGTGCCGCCATCTCCGTGATTCTGCAGCTCTACACGCCCATTCTCATCGGCGAGGGCATCGACCTGATCGTTGCCGTCGGGCAGGTGGACTTCGACGCGCTGCTGCCGCTTGTCACCAAACTCGCGCTCGTCGTGGTGGGAGCCGCGGCCTTCCAGTGGCTGCAGGGCTACTGCGTCAACCGCCTGTCCTACGAAACGGTGCGCGACATGCGCGTGGAGGCGAGCGACAAGCTCAGCCGCATGCCGCTCA
>CATYHY010000230.1 GCA_958407085.1 uncultured Collinsella sp.
GTCACGCTCGACCGCTGCGACGGCCAGCAGGAGAGCCTGCGCGCTGTCTATAAGACCGATGAGGAACTTGCCGACGCCATCGCAGCCGCTTATCGCACGGTGATCGCCGACCTGTACGCAGCAGGCTGCCGCAACATCCAGTTTGATGACTGCACCTGGGGCATCTACTGCGACACCGATTTTGTCGCCAAAACCGGCATGAGCCCGGTCGACCTGCAAAAGGTAAGCGAGCTGGGCGTGGCGCTCAACAATGCCGCCATCGCGGACAAGCCCGACGATCTGGTCATCAACACGCATGTGTGCCGCGGCAACTACCACTCCACCTATGCCTTCGAGGGCGGCTACGACCCCATCGCGCCGTACCTGTTTGCAAACGAGGATGTCGATGCATTTTACCTGGAGTTCGATACGCCGCGCGCCGGCGGTTTTGAGCCGCTCAAGTACGTTGCCCCGGGCAAGAAGGTCGTGCTGGGCTTGGTAACCACCAAGGCGGCAGAGCTCGAGAACGAGGATGTTATCGTCGAGCGCATCCGTGAAGCCGCAAAGTACGTGCCGCTCGAGAACCTGTATCTGTCGCCTCAGTGCGGCTTTGCCAGCTGCGAGATTGGCAACAAGCTGACCGAGGATGAGCAATGGGCAAAGATCGCGCTGGTCAAGCGCATTGCCGAGTGCGTTTGGAAATAGCGCTAGTGTTTGCAGGTGGCGGCGCGTGCGAGGCATAGTGTATCGCGTACAATGGTTCGGATCGTATCGTTCGGGCAGGTTATCCGATATGCCTGATCGCCCTTCCATTTGAAAGGACATCCATGTCCCAGTCCTCGACGCCCGCCCTCAGCGATGCCATCTACGACGCATCGTCGCTCGGCCGCCCGCGCATGTTCCTGCTCGGCCTACAGCACCTGTTTGCCATGTTTGGCGCCACCGTGCTGGTGCCCGTGCTCACCGGCCTCTCGGTATCGGCAACGCTTTTGTTTGCCGGCTTGGGCACGCTGCTGTTCCACTTCCTGTCGCGCGGCAAGGTGCCGGCCTTTCTGGGCTCGTCGTTTGCCTTTATCGCCGGCTACGCGGCCATCGCCCCCAACGGCGAGACGGAGCTTTTGCCCTACGCTTGCTTGGGCGTAGCTTGCGCCGGCCTGCTCTATCCGGTGCTGGCGGCGCTCTTCCGCGCGTTTGGCGCCAAGCGCGTCATGCGTTTCTTTCCGCCGGTGGTGACTGGCCCCATCGTCATTTCCATCGGCTTGATTCTGGCGAGCTCTGCCATCGCCAACTGCCAGACCAACTGGCTTGTCGCCGTTATCGCCGTGGCCGTGATCATCATCTGCAACATCTGGGGCCGTGGCATGGTTAAGATTGTGCCGATTCTGCTGGGCGTTGTGGTGAGCTATGCCGTTGCGACTGCGCTGGGCGAGGTCGATTTTTCGGGCGTCGCAGCCGCTCCCTGGGTTGGCTTGCCCGTCGTGTGGGACAACACCGTGTTTGCGCTCTTTGGGCCGCAGTTCGATAGCGGTCTTGCCACGACGGCCATCATCACCATCATGCCGCTGGCCTTCGCGACCATGATCGAGCATATCGGCGATATCTCTGCTATCGGTTCGACTTGCGAGCGCAACTACATTGCCGATCCCGGTCTGCATCGCACGCTGCTCGGCGACGGCCTTGCCACGATTCTGGCTTCGCTCTTTGGCGCTCCGGCCAACACTACGTATGGTGAGAACACCGGCGTGCTCGCCCTGACGCGCGTGTTCGACCCGCGCGTAATTCGAATTGCCGCGTGTTGCGCCATCGTGCTTTCGTTCTGCCCCAAGTTCGCCGCGGTCATCGCCGCCATGCCGGCATGCGTTATCGGCGGTGTGTCGCTCGTGCTCTACGGCATGATCAGCGCTGTGGGCGTCCGCAATCTCATCGAGAACCAGGTCGATTTCCAGAACAACCGCAACGTGCTGGTTGCCGCGCTGGTGCTCGTGCTTTCGCTCGGCATCGCGTACAGCGCCGCCGGCGCCATCGTGTTGGAGCTGGGCGGCGTGACCATTTCACTGTCCGGCATTGCCGTGGGCTCACTGGTGGGCATTGTGCTCAACGCCATCCTGCCGGGTAACGACTTTGAGTTTGATGTCTCCGAGCTTGAGGAGGCTGCTGAGTAGCAGCTGCGTTCAGCTAAAACAAGATATGGTGCCCATGCGTATATACGCGTGGGCACCATTTTTAATGTGTCAGTATCCAGTGGATGCCGCGGGCCATGCGCAAGTCGGTTTGGGCAAAGTGATTGCCGGGGTTGAGCTCCAGCGTTGTTGGAATGCCGCGCTCGACGAGCAACGCTTCCATCGCGCGTGTGTCGTCGAGTACATGCCGCATCATGCGGTTGGGCGTCTTGGTTTCCTTTTTGCCGAGCGAAAGATAGACAGCTTGCGGACTGCCGGCAAATGGCGCCGTGCTGGCGCAATCGACAAAGTCGGGAAACCATAGCGACCCCGATGCGCTCGCCGCGCGGCCAAAGGCGTCGGTTTGCCAGAGGGCCCAAAGCGAAAAGAGGCCCGCGAGCGAGTAGCCGGCAATGCCGCGCCAGGTGGGCGGCTGAGGAAGCGACGACTCCACCTGGGGGATTATCTGATTCAGCAGCTCATCAAGAAAACCGGCAGCTTGGCCGCCGAAAGGCTCGGCATCGCGTACGGTCCCGTCGCAT
>CATYHY010000231.1 GCA_958407085.1 uncultured Collinsella sp.
TCTTATAGACAGCGCGCAGGCTCTCCTGCTGGCCGTCGCAGCGGTCGAGCGTGACTTCGGAGAACGTCTGGATCGGCGCCGGAATGGTTTGCCGCGCGACCTGGCCCTCCCCCTCGAGCGCCTTGACAAATTTAAAGTGCTCGACGAACGGATGGTTCTCGCCGCTAATGGGGCCGGTTACCACGGCGGTGTCGGCTGTGGTCTCCTCGTCGTGGAACATATAGCCCGTACGCGAGGTACGGCGTTCAATGCCGTTGAGCCCCCACATAAAGTCGAGGTGCCAGTAACTGCGGCGAAACTCGCCATCGGTAATCACCTGCAGGCCAGCGGACTTTTGCTTGTCCACCAGGTCGCGAATGGCCTCATCCTCGACGGCCTTAAGGCCGGCGGCGTCGAGTGTGCCCGCAGCATAGGCGGCACGGGCGTCCTTTACGGCCTGTGGACGAAGAAAGCTGCCGACGATATCGGCGCGAAACGGCGCGTTCAGCGTGGTTAAAGCACTCATAGATATCTCCCTTTGAATTGGTTGCTTTACTGGGACAAAGTATGAGCGCTCATATGGCCATCGTAAAATATATGTTTATAACAGTTCGATATAGATGCTTCCTATATCAGTTGGGACTGCCATTAAGAGATTTGAGCCGTGCAGAACGCAGCAGTCTAAATATGCTGGCGGATCGCGTCGATATAAGCTTGGCCGTAGCGCGTGAGCGTCGTATTTTTGCGCGTAATGATGCCGATCTCCATGTACTCGTCTACATCAAGCGGAATGGAGATAATACCGGGGCCGTTAAGTTCATGGCTGATCACGCCCGAACACACCGTGTAGCCGTTAAGGCCCATAGCCAGGTTGAACAGCGTCGCACGGTCGCGCACGCGGATGTTCTTGCGGCGCTCAAACGTCGAGGTCAGTTCCTCGGAATAGTAAAACGAGTTGTAGCTGCCCTGCTCATAGGACAAAAATGGGTAGTCCTCGAGGTCTTCGAGCGTCACGCTGGAGCGGCCCGCCAGCGGATGGTCGGCGCATACAAAGACGTGCGGCGTGGCGCAGAAGAGCCCTTCGAACACGAGCTCGTTGGCCGCCAGCATGCGCTCGATGACCTCGCGATTGTGCTCCGACAGATACAGGATGCCGAGCTCGCTTTTCATGTGCGCGACGTCCTCGATAATCTCGTGGGTTTGCTCCTCGCGCAGGGTAAAGTCGTAACGCGCGGCATCGAACTCGCGAATCACGTCAACAAACGCGTTAACGGCAAAGGAATAATGCTGGCAGCTCACACTAAAGTGCGGCACCTGCTCGGATGCGCCCTTGTACTTGCTCTCGAGCAGGTCGGCCTGGTCGAGTACCTGGCGCGCATAGCCCAAGAAGGTCTCACCTTCCTCGGACACAACGACGCCCTTGTTAGTGCGCTCAAAGATGTGCACGCCCATCTCGTTTTCGAGATCGCGAATCGATGCGGTAATCGAAGGCTGCGACACAAAGAGCCGGCGCGAGGCCTCGGTGATGCTGCCACATTCGGCAACTTTGACGACATATCTGAGCTGCTGGAGCTTCATGATGGCCTCCCTAGACGTCCGCGATACCCGAACCCACCGCATCCATCTGACGCATAAAAGGCGGCATCTCCCCCGTCGCGGCGCAGGCGGCAATCTGATGCAGAGCCCCGGCAACCGCATCGTCTGCCGCAGCGCCGATATGCCAGCGCGCGGCAGCAGTGACGGCCTCGTTGGCATTGGCGACTGCAACGGATTTGGGAACGGCACCGATCATGGGCAGATCGTTATCGGAATCGCCAAATACGGCCACCTCATCGGGCGTCAGGCCCAAAGCGCGCGCCAGCTCCAGCGCAGCGCAGCCCTTGTCCCAACCGGCCGGGAGAATATCGAATAGGCGCACGCGGTTGTTGGGAAATACAAGCGAGAGCTCCGGCACCTCAGCGGCAATGCGCTCGCGCAGCTCAGCGAGCTCTTCGCGCGAGCGGGCGCTCCAGATATTCGCCTTGTATACCGGGGCATCATCGACAACAGGACGGCACGGGGCCTCTTCGCCTTTGAGCCACGCGTTGCCGCCCGACTCCATGGCGCGACGAACGCGCTCGGGATCGCTCGTCACGCAATAGGCATCGTTGCCCCAAAAGTCATCACCCAGGCTGTAGACCTTCAGGTACGTATCGTCGGTCTCCTGTTCCAAATAGTCAGCCAAGCGCATAAGGGCGGCATTGTCGGTCGCGCGCGAAGCGACCGCCTGACCGTCGACAAACATTACCTGGCCGTTGCAGAACGCGCCGGTCGAGAAGCACTCGGCGCAATTGCGGAACATCCAGCCCATCGCGGACGGCTGGCGGCCCGAAACCGGTCCAAAGTGCAGACCCGCCGCCTGCATGGCATGAATGCCCTCGATGGCGTAGTCGCTGGCGCCGTCATGCCCAGCCGGAATCAGCGTATCGTCCATATCGGTCAGCACAAGTTTAATCATAAGGCCCCCTCGGTCATTCTTAATCCCATCTATTGTACCGACCTGCCAAAAAGGGACAGGTTTATTTCGGCAGGTTTCATCTGGGAAAACGCAAAGTCCCAGTTGTTACCTGCCAAAATAAACCTGTCCCTTTTTGGCAGGTGCGCTAGTATAGGGAACAACAGATTCGATGCGGGAGTGCCGGCGGTGCAAACCACAAGG
>CATYHY010000232.1 GCA_958407085.1 uncultured Collinsella sp.
GCTCGCGCGATTACCTCATGAGCGGCGAGCCCGATGTGGTCGTCCAGGTTGTCGACGCCACCAACCTCGAGCGCAACCTGTACCTGGCGCTTCAGGTCATCGAGACCGGCCTGCCCGTGGTCGTCGCCCTCAACATGGCCGACTTGGTCGAGAAGAACGGCGACAAGATCGACACGGACAAGCTCTCCAAGAAGCTCGGCTGCCCGGTCATGATGATCTCGGCCCTTAAGAACAAGGGCATCACGGAGCTGTTCGAGCAGGTCAAAAAGTCCGCTGCCTCCAAGGGCCAGGTGCCGGAGCACAAGTTCGACTCCTCCATCGAGGACGTTCTGACGCACATCGAGAACAACCTTCCGGCGAGCGTTCCCGCCAACAAGCGTCGCTACTACACCGTCAAACTGTTTGAGCGCGACGCGGACGCCTGCAAGCTCATCAACCTCACCAAGGAGAAGGCCGCTCGCGTGGAGCAGCTGGTCGCCCAGTGCGAGCAGGACTGCGACGATGACGCCGAGTCCATCATCACCGGTGAGCGCTACGGCGTGATCGCACACATCATCGACGAGTGCCTCACCAAGGCCCCGGCCAAGATGAGCACCTCCGAGAAGATCGACCGTGTGGTTACCAACCGTATCCTGGGCCTGCCGATCTTTGTGGTCATCATGTTCTGCGTGTACTACATCGCCGTTTCCACCCTGGGCGGAACGGTGACCGACTTCACCAACGATCAGCTCTTTGGCACCGACGGTTGGTATGTGCTCGGTCAGGGCCGCGATGCTTACGATGAGGCTGTCGAGGCCGCGGGTGACGACGCCGACTCGGTCGACCCGGCACAGTACGGCCCCTATGTCCCGGGTATCACCACCATGGTGCACGACGCCCTCGTGGCGGGTGGCACCGAGGACGGTGGCCTGGTCGATTCGCTGGTCTGCGACGGTATCGTTGGCGGCCTGGGCGCCATCTTCGGCTTTGTGCCGCAGATGTTCCTGCTGTTCGTGATGCTGTCCTTCCTGGAGGACTGCGGCTACATGGCCCGCGTCGCCTTTATCATGGACCGCGTGTTCCGCCGCTTTGGCCTGTCCGGTAAGTCGTTCATCCCCATGCTCGTGTCCTCAGGCTGCGGCGTCCCCGGCGTCATGGCCACCAAGACCATCGAGAACGAGAAGGACCGCCGCATGACGGTCATGACCACCACGTTCATCCCCTGCGGCGCCAAGCTGCCGATCATTGCCCTGCTCATGGGTTCCATCATCGGTGATTCTTCCACTACCGCCGCGTGGATCAGCCCGCTGTTCTACTTCCTGGGCGTCTTTGCCGTCATCGCTTCGGGCCTCATGCTCAAGAAGACCAAGCTCTTCGCCGGCCGCCCGACCCCGTTTGTTATGGAGCTCCCGGCTTATCACTTCCCGGCGATCCGCTCTTGGGCGCTGCACGTGTGGGAGCGCTGCTGGGCCTTTATCAAGAAGGCCGGCACGGTCATCTTCGCGTCCACCGTCGTCGTTTGGTTCCTCTCCAACTTTGGTAGCTACAACGGTTCCTTTGGCTTCCTGCCTGCGATGGACGGCATCCCCGAGGAGTTCATGGACTACTCCGTGCTTGCCATGCTCGGCAACCTGATCGCCTGGATCTTCGCCCCGCTCGGCTTTAGCACCTGGCAGGCAACAGCACTGTCCGTCTCGGGTCTTGTTGCCAAGGAGAACGTCGTCGCCACCGCCGGCTCGCTGCTGTCCGTCGCCGACGCGGGCGAGACCGATCCGAGCCTGTGGACCGCGTTCGCCGGCATGTTCCCGACCATGGGCGCTTGCGTTGCCTTTGGCGCTTTCAACCTGCTGTGCGCTCCGTGCTTTGCCGCTATGGGTACCATCCGCAACCAGATGGACTCCGGCAAGTGGACCGCGATTGCCCTCGGCTACGAGTGCGCCTTTGCTTGGGTGATCGGCCTGTTCATCAACCAGTTCTACAACCTGCTTGTTCTTGGACAGTTTGGTATCTGGACGGTGGTGGCCATCGTGCTGCTGGTTGCGATGCTCTTCCAGATCTTCCGTCCCATGCCAAAGCATGCATGGACCGACGAGGACGAGACCAACACTGCTTCCGCCGCAGTTTCCGCTTAAGTCCGAATAAGGATTAACCCCTTTCCACGAGCCCGGGTGTCTTAGTGACACTCGGGCTTTTTGACGCAATGGGGGGACAGATTGCTTTGCTCCAGAAGTAAGATGTGGCGTTTCCGCAGATAAAACCGACCAAAATAAACCTGTCCCTATTTGGTAGGTGGAGAATGGGGTAAAGTAAGTGATGGTTAACTAGAGGAGGCTTGCTATGGCACCTATCGATGTTGTTGTACTGGCTGTTATCGGTATTGCGTTTGTCGCCGTGTGCGTGCGCATCTACCGCAAGGGCACCTGCGCCGACTGCGCTCAGGGTGGCGTTTGCACGGGGCATTGCTCCAACAAAAAGACGTGCGCCGCACTTAAGGGCGTGGACAAAATCGCCGAAGACTTGGGCCGCGGAATCAAGTAAGGCCCAGACATCTAAGCGCCTCGCGAGCATCCGTTCGCGGGGCGCTTTGCGCATTTGAGGGAGAGCGCGGCGAGTCGAAGAGTATTTTGGGGTCTCGTTAAATCAGTTGCGGTGAAATACGGACTGTTTTGGCTGTCAAAGGCCTTATCTACTCCG
>CATYHY010000233.1 GCA_958407085.1 uncultured Collinsella sp.
GGGCGGGAATCTGGGCGTACACATTTCCTACACATTTTAATACTCAGCTTACGTTTGCCGGCCGTTCTCCACCACTCGCCGAGGGTCTCTTTATAGTGAAGCGTCATATGGCTAAAGCTGATAGGCTCCCTTAGCCAAGGCACAGCCGGCATCGAGCAACTCATCGCGCTCCTCCACCGAGAACCCCTCGGCGTATACACGAACCACCGGTTCGGTCCCGCTGGGGCGGATCAGCAGCCAGGTGTCATCCTCGAATGCCAAACGTAGACCATCCATATGGCTTACAGTCTGCGGCGCCTTGCCGCAAATCGATTTGGGATTCATGCCGGGAAGCAGCGTTCGCAGCGATTCGGCGTCTTCGGCCTCAAGGCGCAAATCGCGACGCCCGTAGCTCGTCTTACCAAAACTGGCCTCGAGCTGATCGACCAAAACGCCCAAGGGCGCGCCCGTCTTTGCCATAAGCTCACACAGAATCAGACAAGCAAGGATTCCATCGCGCTCGGGCATATGCGCGGCGATGCCGATGCCGCCGGCCTCCTCGCCTCCCATGAGGACGCCGCCCTTCTTCATCTCTGCAGCTATATATTTGAAACCGACCGGCTTAACGGTCACGCGACAGCCAAGCGCCTCAGCAATGCGGCGTACGAGTGTCGAGCACGAGAGATTGACGACGACACGCCCCTCCAAATTGCGGAATTGAACGAGGTCGCCCAAAACAAGCGCCATGATTTGATGCGGATGTATATATCTACCGCGTTCGTCGACCGCGCCGATACGATCGGCATCGCCGTCGGTCACCAGGCCCGCGCACGCCCCGTCCTCGACAACTGCACGCTCGCAAGCGTCCACCCATGGCTCAACAGGGTCGGGGCAAATGTCCTCTTGATCGGACGACTCTCCGGCATGAATCTCGTGCACCTCGACGCCTAGCTCCCGCAGCAGGTCGGCAAGATATCCCTGGGCCGCGCCGCCCATGGGGTCAACCACCACACGCAGGTGAGCGGCTCGAATGGCCTCGGCATCGACAAACGACGCCACCGCCTGCATATAGTCAGGAATAATATCCGCGGTGCGATAGCTTTCCTCGATCCCCATCGGCTCGGGGGCCATGGTCTCTTCAAGCTCTTCGATGACATCCTGATTGGCCGTCGAGCCATCTCCCATGCGTAGTTTAAGGCACAGATACCCCTGCGGATGATGGGACCCCGTCACCATGAGCGCACCGCAGGCCTCGCCGTCATACGCCGCCGCCCACGTAAGGGCGGGGGTCGGGACAGGCCGAGATGCGAGTACTGCGTCCAATCCGTGAGCCGCAAGCACGCCTGCCGCAAGCTCAGCGAACTCGCGCGCCTGCGGCCGGGTGTCGAACCCTATATAGACTGTTTTGCCGGGATTGGTCTTTTGCCACAACTCGCCGACGGCATCGGCAATGCGGGCAACGTTGTCGGCGGTAAAGTCGTCGTCGACGCGGGCGCGCCAACCGTCAGTTCCAAAATGAATTATCGCGCACACGCGCAGACACCTCACAGTGTTTGGATCATGGTACGCATGGGGTATACCCGCAACGCTCGCCCAGCAACCTGCCAAAACCGGCATTCACTATTTGGGCAAATGCTACCGACGATGTGCAAGCAAAAAAACCGCCCCGTATGGAGCGGTTTTGACCTTTATATATCGAGCGCCTCGGCCATCGCCGCCGTGGTGATCGCCGTGGTTCCACAGCAACTGCCCACCATTGCGGCACCGGCATGCCTCCATTCGATGCAAGCACGCGCGAAGGCTTCGGGGTTCTCGCGCCACACAGGACCATCCTGTGTTTGGACCGGATCACCCACGTTGGGGCGTACCGTGACGGGCGTAGTCGCCGATGCAACCATCCTGGGCACCGCCACGTTCGCGGCCGCAAGTGAACAGCAGTTAACGCCAACCGAGTTTGCGCCGTGCTTTTCGGCGTACAAAACAGCAGCCTCGATGTTGAGGCCATCGCCTAGCAGGTCGCCTTTATCGTCAACGACAAAACTTACCAAAACAGGCATGCCGTCGGCGGCATCCTGGGCGCCGGCAAGCATGGGCTGCAAATTACGGATAGACGTCACCGTCTCGATCAGCAGACCGTCAACACCAGCATTGAGCAGGGCGTATGCCTGCTCTCGCGAAATGCCTCGGATTTCTCGATACTCGGCAGAGTCTTCGGCAAACCACTCAATGCCGATCGGGCCCATCGAGCCCAGCAGCAGCTGAGGGTGCGCCTGGCGCGCATCGTCGACGGCACCGCGATTGACCTCAGCCACGGACGGCGTAATCTGATCTTGCTTGAGGGCGTAGCTTGATGCCTGAAAGGTATTGGTAATGAGCACCTGCGCACCGGCGGCGACGTACAGGCGATGGATACGAGAAACAGTCTGCGGCTCGGCAAGATTCCAAAACGCCGGTGGGATGTCGGCTGCATCGTATTCACTCATCAGCACGCTGCCCATGGGGCCCTGCGTCAACAGGGTCTCGCTCGACATGCGGCGCATAAGTTCCTCGCCGCCGGGACGGTTGTAATAACTCGTATCCATATATGTGTTTCGCTATTCCTCGACGCTGATTCCCTGTTTTTCGAGATAGGCAAGCCAGCGGCTCATCGTGTCCTCGGAAAGCGCATGTTCCATCATGCACGCCTCGG
>CATYHY010000234.1 GCA_958407085.1 uncultured Collinsella sp.
CGTCCATCGACCAAAATCCACGCGGGAACATTGTGTCGAGCGTCGTAATGACGCTTGCGAACAATCTCGATAAAGGCATTCGCCTCATCCTCGGACTCAATATGGACCAGCTGGGCAATAAACCGGCTCTTGCGGTCCACAAACTCGCCCGAAACCTCAATATTCGATTGCAGAGTAAAATAGCTGTCCAACAAAGCCCCTCAACAACAAGCAAAGCAACAAACAGCCTCAATAATACGGCAAAGGCAGTACCATTGCCCTCGCCAACAAGAACGGAAACGCCAATGATGCCGTCGCCAACAGCGAGAACCCGTCAGCGCGAGCAAGGTGCCTTGAAAGACGAGGGCATTGACCTTATGGTCATGCCCGAAGGCTTGAAAGGCAGATTGCCGCGCTGACGGGTTCGCAGCGTCAACAAAGTGCCGAGTGGGCTTGTAAGCCGGGTTCTGTCGTGAACGGTCATTTATCTTGTCTGCACGTTACCGTGCAGTTCCACGCACGCTACCCGAACGCGGACCGGGCCGGCCCATAGCGTTCCTATTCGCGCTTGCTCCGGATGGGGCTTGCCAAGCCGCCGTGTTGCCACGACGCTGGTGGTCTCTTACACCACCGTTTCAGCTTTTCCCTTTACGCCTTGCGGCGCAGGTGGGAGTCTTCTTTTCTGCGGCGCTTTCCGTCGGATCACTCCGCCCGGCCGTTAGCCGGCATCCCGCCCTCTGGAGCCCGGACTTTCCTCACGCGTGCTGCAAGCAGCACATCGCGCGACCGTCTGGCCCACTCAGCAGTGCAAGAGTGTAACACACCGTTGCCGCAGGCAATGGCACAACGCAAACGCTCGACACGATAAACCAAGAACCGCCATGCGTTACAATGGTCCTGTCGATGGGCAACGTCGTCAGTCGAGACGCGACCGCGCTCCGCACCCCTCCGTCTACTCGGTGTGTTCCCGCCTCCTCCCCGAGGCGGGATGTCGGCATTTTTCATGCACCGACAACCCAATAGCAAACAGACAACCCGGGCAGCATTGCGCACGGATAGCATCGCGCGCCTCAGCAGCAAATGCAAAAAGGGACCCGTCCATTGCGGACGGATCCCTTAAAACAAGTGATCGTCAAACCGATTTACTCGGCGTCGGTCTCCTCGTCCTTCTTCTCGGAAGGAAGCGGGGTAACCTCGATCTCGACGCCCAGAGTCTCAGCAGCAGACTTCATGGACAGGGAGATGCGACGACGGTCGAGGTCGATCTCCATGACCTTGACCTGAACCTTGTCGCCCACGTGGGTGACCTGAGAAGGCTGGTCGACGTGCTTGTTGGCCATCTCGGAGATGTGCACCAGGCCCTCGATGCCCTCGCCCAGGTCGACGAAAGCGCCGAACGGGACAAGCTTGGTCACAGTGCCCTCGACGATAGCGCCGACGGGGTACTTCTTGACCAGTGCGCGCCACGGATCCTCGGTGGTCTGCTTGAGACCCAGGGAGATGCGCTCGCGGTTGAGATCGACGTCGAGAACCTCGACCTCGACCTCCTGGCCGACCTTGACAACCTCGGAAGGATGGTTGACGTGGTTCCAGGAGAGCTCGGAGATGTGGATGAGGCCGTCGATGCCGCCGAGGTCGACGAAGGCGCCGAAGTCGACGATGGAGGAAACGGTGCCCTGGAGACGCATGCCAGACTTGAGCTTGGACAGGATCTCGGAGCGCTCGGCCTTACGGGACTCCTCGAGCACGACGCGACGGGAGAGGACGACGTTGTTGCGGTTGCGGTCCATCTCGATAACGCGGGCCTCGATGCGGGTGCCCATGTAGGAGGTGAGGTCCTTGACGCGACGGAGGTCGACGAGGGAAGCAGGCAGGAAGCCACGCAGGCCGATGTCGAGGATCAGGCCGCCCTTGACAACCTCGATAACCTCGCCCTCGACGTTCTCGCCGGAGTTGAACTTCTCCTCGATGCGGTTCCAAGCACGCTCGTACTCGGCACGCTTCTTGGACAGGACCAGACGACCGTCCTTGTCCTCCTTCTGGAGAACCAGAGCCTCGATGGGATCACCGAGTGCAACGATGTCTGCAGGGTTAGCGTCCTTGCGGATGGACAGCTCGCGGACCGGGATAACGCCCTCGGACTTGAATCCGATGTCAACGAGCACCTCGTCATGCTCGATCTTAACGACAGTGCCGTTAACGAGATCGCCCTCATCAAAGTCGGTAATCGTACCGTCGATGAGGTTGTTCATCTCCTCCTCATTGACATCGTCAAGAGAGAAAATGGACGAGTTCTGAATCTCACTCAAAGGTGGACCCCTTTCGAACTACGGGGCCCCGATTGCTAGGACCTACAGAAGGGTGCGACAAGCACACAACGTTTAGGAACACTCGGGAGCCGACAGATACTAATGTGACGCTTATGCAATCACGTTCGTATAGGTTACGGGGAAATGAGTTCGATTTCAAGCGTGAACTGCGATTTTTTACTCGTGTGGAGACTTTTTCGTAATCTTATGAACACACGTCTCCGCAACTTGACGATAACCAGCCAGGCATTCGGCTTTGGGGTAAAGTATCCAGAGCCAACGACTCTAGATCAAATTTACGAGAAAGGTGCCCGCGTGCTCAAAGCAGTCGTTTTCGATATGGACGAGACGCTTCTTAGCATCAACCTCAACGC
>CATYHY010000235.1 GCA_958407085.1 uncultured Collinsella sp.
GTGAGCATTGTCTCGGACTCCAACCCCAGCGACTTTTTGTCGAGCCTGGTCTACATGACCTACAAGAGCGGCGACTTCTTTATCCGCGGCATCGAGATCACCATCGCACTTGCGACCTTCGGTACCGTCATCGCCTTTTTTCTGGCACTGCTCTTTGTGTTCCTGCGTATTCAGACCTTCGATCGCGTGGACAACGACCTAGTGCGCTTCTTTAAGAGCATCGGCCGCGGCTTTGCGACCGTCTACTCTACCATCGTGCGCGGCACGCCCATGATGGTCCAGGGCCTGCTCATCTATTACGCGGGCTTCACCGTTTTGCGCGGCATGGGCTTCGAGACCGCCCAGGCCAACCAGATTTGGAGTACCTTCACCGCCGGTCTCGTCACCATCTCGCTCAACTCCACCGCCTACATGATGGAGGTCCTGCGCGGCGGCATCGAGTCCATCGATCCCGGCCAGGCCGAGGCGGCGCGCTCGCTGGGCCTGTCGCAGTGGCAGGCTATGCGCAAGGTCGTGTTCCCCCAGGGCATTAAAAACGCGATTCCGGCGCTCACCAACGAGCTCATCATCAACATCAAGGATTCGTCGGTGCTTTCGGTCATCGGCGTGTTCGACCTCATGTACGCCACCACCACCGTCGCCGGCGTGTACTACCGCCAGATGGAGGTCTACTGCGTGGCACTCGTGGTCTACCTGATCCTGACGCTCGTGGCGAGCCGCCTGCTCGAGGCCTTTGGCAAAAAGCTCGGCGCCGAGGCCCCGGCAACGCTGCCCAGCTCCAACTAGGCTCAAGACGAGGAGAATCATCATGGCAGATATCGCCACTACCGGCACCGCGGCCGCCGCACAGACCAATGAGCCGCTCATCCGCGTCGAGGGCCTGCGCAAGAGCTTCGGCTCGCTCGAGGTGCTCAAGGGCATCGACCTGTCCGTTAACCCCGGCGAGGTCGTTACCATTATCGGCGCCTCGGGCTCGGGCAAGTCGACCTTCCTGCGCTGCCTCAACCTGCTCGAGACCCCGGACGCGGGCCACATCTGGTTCCACGGCCAGGACCTTACGGCCGAGCGCTGCAACATTAACAAACTCCGCGAGGACATCGGCATGGTGTTCCAGGGCTTTAACCTGTTCAACAACATGGACGTGCTCGACAACTGCACGCTTGCGCCCGTCACGCTCAAAAAGATGAGCAAGGCCGAGGCCGAGAAGGTCGCGATGGAGCATTTGACGAGTGTGGGGCTCGAAAAGTTCGCGCACGCCGCCGTGGGTCGCCTGTCCGGCGGCCAAAAGCAGCGCGTGGCCATCGCCCGCGCCCTGTGCATGAATCCGCAGATCATGCTGTTCGACGAGCCGACCTCCGCACTCGATCCCGAGATTGTGGGCGAGGTGCTCGAGGTCATGCGCAAGCTCGCGGCCGACGGCATGACCATGGTCGTCGTCACGCACGAGATGGCCTTTGCCCGCACGGTGTCCGACCGCGTGGTCTTTATGGACAAGGGCGTGGTGCTCGAGGACGCCGCACCGGCCGAGCTCTTCGGCAACCCCAAACACCAGCGCACCCGCGAGTTCCTCTCGCGTTATCTCGAGGACAAATAACCGACCGCAAACGCTTATGTGGCAGGGCCGCTCCGGTGGGGCGGCCCTCGTCATCACAATCGAAAGGATGTCATGGCCGAGGTTTGGCGCTTCTTTGCGCATGAGGACGATTTTGCCGATTTGGATGAAACTGGCGCGTGCGAGCGCCTGGGGCGCGTGCTGTCGTTTCCGACCATCTCGAGCATGGATGCCGAGGCGGTGGACTGGCAGCCGTTCGACGACCTGCGCGCCTATATGCAGCAGGCCTGGCCGCACGTATTTGCGGCGGGCGAGGTCGAGCTTATCGACCATTCGCTATTGGTGACACTTAGCGGTTCCGACCCTGCCCTCAAGCCCGTTATGCTCATGGGCCACATGGACGTGGTCCCCGTGGTGCCGGGTACCGAGGCCGACTGGACGCACGCCCCCTTTAGCGGGCACGTGGACGACACCTACATCTGGGGCCGTGGAGCGATCGACATGAAGGACCAGGTCGCAGGCATTCTCGAGGCTGTCGAGTATGCGCTGGCGCACGGTTGGCAGCACGAGCGCACGCTGTTCCTGGCCTTTGGCCAGGACGAGGAGACGACGCAGTACGGTGCAGGCGCCATCGGCCGCGCGCTCGAGGAGCGCGGTGTTGAGCTCGAGTTCCTGATCGACGAGGGCGACTACCGCATCGTTTCGGATGCCGAGTACAGCGCGGGCGAGGGTTGGCTCATGCACGCCGACCTCGCGGAGAAGGGCTATGCCGATATCGTGTTGAGGACGCGTAGCGAGGGCGGGCATTCCTCCAACCCCTACGGGGGCACTTCACTCGAGGTGCTCAGCCGTGCCATCACCGCAATCTGCGATATCGAGTGGCCGACGCGCGTGACCGACTTGCTTGCCGCCCAACTCGTCGAGTTGGGGCTCTACACGGCCGATGAAATTGCCGCCAACGGGGATGCCATTGTCCGCGATTGCCTCGCCAGCAAAAAGCTCTATCCGCTGGTGACGACCACCTGCGCGCCCACGCAGATCGAGGG
>CATYHY010000236.1 GCA_958407085.1 uncultured Collinsella sp.
CCGAGCGCTCGGGCGTGGCGACCTCGGTCATTGCCTCGCGCGATGACCTGGCCGACTATATTGAGCATCCCGAGCAGAGCCCCCTGCGCGAAGGCTGGCGCTTTGAGCTCGTGGGTTCGCGTCTGGACGATCTGCTTTCCGGCAATATGGGGCTCACCGTGAAGGACGGAAAGATTGAACTGTTATAGGGAAGCCTAGCCGGCTGAGTGGGTAGAATGCCTCCAACGTGTAACTCGATTCGGAGGAATTCGCATGCCTTATTACTATGGATACGGCTTTGGCATCGACCCGCTGTACCTGCTGGTTATCCTTGTTTGTACGGTGCTTGGTCTTGCGGCGCAGAGCTATATCAACTCGACGTACAAGACCTGGTCCAAGGTTCGCTCGGACGGCGACACGGGTGCCACGGTCGCTCGCCGCATGCTCGACGCCAACGGTTGCAACGCCGTGGGTATCAAGGGCGTTGCCGGTGAGCTCACCGACCACTACAACCCGCAGGATAACAACCTGTATCTCTCGGACGCTAACCGTTCGGGCGGATCGGTCGCAAGCGTTGCCGTGGCCTGCCACGAGGCGGGTCATGCCGCCCAGCGTCAGAGCGGTTACGCCATGATGAAGGTTCGCACCGCCCTGGTCCCGGTCGTCAACTTTACCCAGAACACCTGGACCATCGTGTTGCTC
Organism: uncultured Collinsella sp.; assembly: GCA_958407085.1. Taxonomy (GTDB): domain Bacteria; phylum Actinomycetota; class Coriobacteriia; order Coriobacteriales; family Coriobacteriaceae; genus Collinsella. Next base: position 682 of record CATYHY010000236.1, read on the forward strand.
TTGGGCCTGTTTATGAACATCGCCGGGCTCACGACCCTCGCATTGATCTTCTTCTCGTTTAGTGTGCTGTTCCAACTCGTTACGTTGCCTGTCGAGATCGATGCCAGTCGCCGCGCCGTGGCGTATATCGAGCAGTCGGGCATGAGTTCCAAGCAGGTCAACGGTGCCAAGAAGGTGCTGACGGCAGCCGCGCTCACCTACGTGGCGGCGGCGCTCACCTCGATTATTCAGCTGCTCTACCTGATGGCCCGCTACAACAGAAACTCCAACCGATAACAAATTGGCTTGACAGGCGCCGCGGAGATTCTTGTCCCCGCGGCGCTGTACTATGTGTTGGACTTGAATCTGCGCAGGGTCGAAGCCCTTGTGCTCGATAACGAAAGGAGGCTGCGTGGCAGGCTGGAATCTAACCGGCAATGCCGTTTCCGCCGAGTTCGACGGTTCGGACGATCAGGAGCGCAAGGAGCTCAGCGTGAGCCAGGCAGTGGAGATCGCCGCCGGTGCGCTCGATGCCATTCCGCAGCTGAGCGTTCTGGGCGAGGTCACAGGTTTTCGTGGTCCTAACGCCCGAAGCGGTCACTGCTACTTCCAGATCAAGGACGACTCGGCCGCCGTCGACTGCATTATCTGGAAGGGCGCCTATCTCAAGCGCACCTTCGATCTGCGCGATGGCATGCAGGTGAGCTTTAAGGGCAGCTTCAATCTCTATAAGCCCACGGGTCGCATGAGCTTTGTTGCCCGCTCATTTTCGTTGGCGGGGGAGGGTCTGCTGCGTCAACAAGTGGCGCAACTGGCCGAAAAGCTACGCCGCGAGGGCCTGATGGACGAAGCGCGCAAGCGCCGCATCCCGGTGTTCTGCTCCCGCGTGGCGGTCGTCACCTCGCTTTCGGGTGCCGTAATCGACGACGTTAAGCGCACGTTGCGCCGTCGCAACCCGCTCGTCGAGGTCGTCTGCGTGGGCGCCAAGGTTCAAGGCGAGGGTGCGCCGGCCGAGCTCATCGAGGGCTTGCGCCGCGCCGCTTCCATTACGCCGGCGCCCGACTGTATTTTGCTGGTGCGCGGCGGCGGCTCCTTTGAGGACCTCATGACCTTTAATGACGAGGAGCTTGCCCGCGCGGTGGCGGCTTGTCCTGTGCCCGTGGTGACCGGTATTGGCCATGAGCCCGATACCTCGATTTGCGACATGGTGAGCGACCGCCGCGCCTCCACGCCCACGGCGGCGGCAGAATCGGTGGCGCCGGCTATGACGGAGTTGGTCGATGTGCTCGAGACGCGCCATCAGCGTCTGGGCGCCGCGATGGCTTCGATGATCGGGTCGGATCAGGTCGATCTGGAAATGCTCGACCAGCGCGGTCGTCGTGCCTGGGACACCTATACGGCTCGTCTGGGCGACGCGCTCGATGCGGCCGCGTGCCGCCCGTGCCTCAACGACCCCACGTTTATGGTCGAGCGTCGCGAGTCTGAGCTCGCCCTGACGGCCGATCGTCTGTCCGGCGCCATCGCACGCTCGGTCGGGACATTCCGCTCCAACTTTGAGCGCCTGCCCGAGCGTCTGGTTGCAAGCACCTCGGGGCTTGATGGCAAGCGCCATGCGCTCACACTTGCGAGTTCCCGTCTGGAGCATCAGGGGCGCACGATGCTCAGCAAACCTGCGTCCGACCTGGGCCGAGCTGCCGCGTCGCTCGATGCCTTGTCGCCGCTCAAGGTGCTTGCCCGCGGTTACTCCATCGCGTACAGCGATGACGGTGTGGCTACGAGCGCCAAGACCTTTAAGCCCGGCGATACCATCCGCGTGCGCATGGCAGACGGCAACGTGGCGGCAACGGTCGATACGGTCGAGTAGGCCGCGTTTCATAGCGATAAACCTTTAGGAAAGGAAACAGATATGGCAGAGAAGAC
>CATYHY010000237.1 GCA_958407085.1 uncultured Collinsella sp.
CCGGCGATCTTGTCGAGCTCGCCCTTGAGGTTGGCCATGTCGGCCGAAAGGACGGACGGAGCGATTTTGATGGAACCCATGGTGGTAGCCTTTCTGCGCTAGTCGTTGAGCCCGTAGAACTCTTGAGAGGGGACGCGGTCGGTAAGGATCTCGAGCGCCCTATCCAAAGTAACACCGTTGTAGAGCGTTTGCTCCACGGCAAAGGTGAGCGGAATGTCTACGCCCAGTGAACGGGCGAGCTCGCTGACGCTGCGGGCCGCGACGGCACCTTCGACCACCATATGCGTGCGCTCCTGATACTCGTCGAGCGACACGCCGTGGGCAAACTCGTAGCCAAAGGTGCGGTTGCGCGAATGCTCGGAGGTGCAGGTGGCAATGAGGTCGCCCATGCCGGCAAGACCCATGCAGGTCATGGCCTGGCCGCCGCGGGCGTGCACCAGGCGGCTGATCTCGGCCAAGCCGCGCGTCATGATGAGAGCAAGCGTGTTGTCGCCCGCGCCCGAGCCGGCGGAGATGCCGCATACGATGGCGATAACGTTCTTCATGGCGCCGCATACCTCGACGCCGGTCATATCCTGCGACAGGTAGATACGGAAGGCCGTGGACAGCAGCAGCTTCTTAAAGGTCTCCCCTACCTGCGTATCTTTGCTGGCGATGACGGCGGCAGACAGCCCGCCGCGGCAAATCTCCTCGGCATGGTTGGGGCCCGAGAGGGCCGCCACACGCCGCTCGTTGCCGATCTCGCTGGCAATGACCTCGCTCATGAGCAGGCCGGACTCGGGCTCGATGCCCTTGGTGAGACACAGGACCGGAGTTTCCGCATCGATAAACGGCGCTGCCCGATGGCACACGTCGCGCAAGTGCGTAGAGGGCACGGCAAAGATGATCGTATCGGCACCGTCGAGTGCCTGAGCGAGTTCGGTCGTTGCTATCACGTTATCCGGCAGCTCATATCCCACCAGATACCGGGGGTTGCGGTGCTCGCCGTTGATGCCGGCGGCCGTCTGCTCGCTATGGGCCCACATGGTCACGCGCTTGGCTCGCGCGGCGGCAAGGCCGGCGATGGCGGTTCCCCAGGAGCCTGAGCCAATCAGCGCAACATTCATGACTCTCTCCTACTTATCGTCGGGCTCAGTGACACGCTTGGTAAACGAGAGCTTGGACTCCTTACCGGTCATGAGCTTTTTGATGTTCGCGCGATGGGCCCACACCACGGTGATGCCGATCATCGCCATGCAAAACTTAAGGCCAAGGCTGCTGTACGGAAAGACCGCACAAGCGGCGATGGGAAGACCGATGGCCGCGGCAAGCGAGCCCACCGACACAAACTTGGTGATGGCGACGGCCACGATAAACATGCCCAGCAGCGAAAGTCCGATGGGCCAGTACCAGGCGAGGATGACGCCCAGGCCCACGGCGATACCCTTGCCGCCGTGGAAGTTGAGGTACGGCGAGAAGATGTGGCCCCATACGGCCGCCAGGCAGATGACGCCGAGCATCCAATCGCCGGCAGCACCGGGAGCCATAATGCTCGGCGGAAAGCCATAGCCCACGCTCGCGATGAGCGGACGGGCGATAAGGACGCAGATGGCGCCCTTAAGGCAGTCGAGCAGCAGCGTGAGCGCGGCCACCTTGGGGCCGGCTACGCGCAGGGCGTTGGTGGTGCCGATGTTGCCGGAGCCCGCCTTGCGAATGTCCGTGTGGTTGAACACACGGCCCAGGATCAGGCCAAACGGAATCGCTCCGATAAAGAACGAGACCACGGCGCAGATGGCGGTCAGCAGAATCGGATTATGCATCCTTTTGCTCCTTCTTCCTAAAGAAGAGTCGAATGGGCGTGCCGGCAAAATCGAAGGTCGAACGCATGCGGTTCTCCACGTAGCGCTGGTAGGTGTCGTTGACCAGGTCGCTGTGGTTGACGAAGAACGTGAACGTCGGCGGGTTGATGCCCGTCTGAGTCACGTAGTGCATTCGCAGGCGGCGCTTGCCGTCCACCACGGTGTGGCCGAACTCGCGCAGGTCGGTGAGGAAGGTGTTGAGGCGCGAGGTGGTAATCTTTTGCGAGCGCGTCTTCTCGGCGGCGTCGACCATCGCCCAGATCTTCTCGACGCTGCGGCCGGTGAGGGCAGAGATGCGCAGGTATTGGGCCCAGGGAGCCATGACGCCCAGACGACGGTCGATGGTCTCCATGCAGGCCTCGCGCTTGCGATCGTCGTCGAGCAGGTCCCACTTATTGAGCAGCACGACGATGGCACAGCCGCGCTCGATGGCCAAGCCCATGACCTTCTGGTCCTGTTCGGTAACGCCCACGGAGGCGTCGACGACGAGCAGCGCCACGTCGGCGCGATCGATGGCGCGCAGGCCGCGGACCATCGAGTAGTACTCGATGTTCTCGTACACGGTGCTCTTCTTGCGAATACCCGCGGTGTCGACCATGCGGTAGTGCTTGCCGTTGCGTTCCACGACGGTGTCGATGGCATCGCGCGTCGTGCCGGCAATGTTGGACACGATAGAGCGGTCGGCGCCCAGGATGCGGTTGAACAGCGACGACTTACCGGCATTGGGGCGGCCGATGATGG
>CATYHY010000238.1 GCA_958407085.1 uncultured Collinsella sp.
TGTGTGGATTTGCGTATGGCCCTGGTGCCGGCACCGCTGTTGCCGCTATGGCGATTGTTATCCATGCGCTTACCACGGGCGACTGGGTCGGTGCGCTTATGAACCTGGTTGCCACGCTGGGCTACATTCTGCCCGCGGCTATCGTCTATCAGAAGATGCATACCTATAAGGGTGCCGTGATTGGCCTGGTGCTCGGCGTTATTGCCGCTACGGCGTTGTCTATGGTCGCAAATCTTACCATTGGCGTATGGTTCTGGTATGGCTCGGTCGATGTGATCGCCCCGCTTATGATTCCTGCCGTGCTGCCGTTCAACCTTATCAAGACCGTGCTTAACTCGGTATTGACGCTTGCGGTGTACAAGGCGGTCTCCAACCTCATCACGCCCAAGAAGGACCAGGTCAAAGGCCGCGCATGATTGAGTGTCGGGGCGTTTCCTTTAGCTATGACGGTGCCGTGCCGGCGCTCGACGGCGTCGATCTAAACATCGAGGACGGCGAGTTTTTCTGCATCCTCGGTGGTAATGGGTCGGGCAAGTCGACGTTTGCCAAGCATCTGAATGCACTGTTGCAGCCCGATGCGGGCACGGTACGTATCAACGGCATGGATACGTCCGACCCCGAGCTGGTCTACGACATTCGCTCGACCGCGGGCATGGTGTTCCAGAATCCCGACGACCAGCTGGTGGCAACGCTTGTCGAAGATGACGTTGCGTTCGGTCCCGAAAACCTTGGCGTGCCATCGGCGCAAATTGCGCAGCGCGTACGCGAGGCGCTGAAGGGCGTGGGCCTGGTGGGCTTTGAGCGCCACGAGACCCATGCGCTTTCGGGTGGTCAAAAGCAACGCGTGGCGCTTGCCGGCGTGCTCGCCATGGAGCCGCGCGTTCTCATTTTGGATGAGGCCTCCTCGATGCTCGATCCGCGCGGACGCAAGGGTCTTATGAAAGCGTGCCGCGCACTTCACGATCGCGGCATGACTATCGTGATGATTACGCACTTTATGGAGGAGGCCGCCGAGGCCGATCGTGTCGCGGTGTTTCGGGCGGGGCACGTTGCCATGCTCGGTACGCCCGAGGAAATCTTGACGCGGGCGGATGAGCTTGCGCAGCTCAACCTGGATATGCCGGAGTCGTGTCGTCTGGGCAGGTCACTTCGTGCGAAGGGCGTGCCCGTTTGCGCGCAGGTGCGTGAGGCGGATATGGTCGCCGAGATTGCGCAGGCTTATGCCGAGCGAAGTAGGGCAGGCATCGCGGGGCAGTCTTCCGTATCCCAGTCGGAAATCGCTGACGGCACTGTTCCGGTAGACAACGAGGGCAACGCGTCGGAGCCCGTCATCGAGCTATCCCATGTTTCGTACAGTTATTCGCTCAGTCCGCGCGAGCGCCGCCGCTGGCATAAGCGCTCGGCCACTGCGGGCAAATCGAGCAAACAGGCTCTCTGGGGAAACGACCCCAGCAGCCCGTGGGCGCTGCGCGGTGTATCGCTGACGGTGCGTCGCGGCGAGTTCCTGGGCTTGGCAGGTCATACCGGTTCGGGTAAGTCGACGCTGGTCCAGCATCTCAACGGTTTGATTCGCCCCCAGGAGGGATCCGTTCGCGCGCTGGGGCTCGATCTGTCAAACAAGAAAGACGCCGCTGCGGTTAAGGCCAAGGTCGGCGTGGTGTTTCAATACCCTGAGCGTCAGCTGTTTGCCGAAACCGTGGCGCAGGACGTGGCGTTTGGTCCGCATAACCTTGGCTTGCCGCAAGATGAAGTCGACCGTCGTGTCGAGTCATCGCTCTCACGCGTGGGCCTCGACCTTTCCACGGTCGGCGACAAGAGTCCCTTTGAGCTTTCGGGCGGTCAGCAACGGCGTGTGGCATTCGCCGGCGTACTCGCCATGGAGCCCGAAGTCCTGGTACTCGATGAGCCCATGGCTGGGCTCGATCCGGCTGCTCGCAGGGATTTCCTAGGGCTCATCGATCGACTCCATCGCGAGGGCCTGGCCGTTGTCATGGTTTCGCACAGCATGGATGACCTGGCAAATTGTTGTGACCGTATCGTTGTGATGAACGAGGGCGCGGTGTTTGCCGAGGGAACGCCCTCTCAGGTTTTTGCGCACGCGAACGAGCTTAAATCAATCGGCTTGGGTGTTCCCGCTGCCCAGCGCATGGCGCTGGCGCTTGCGAAGGCAGGCGTGCCGCTGCGCTTTGACGGCCTCTATACGGTTGAGTCGCTGACAGACGAGTTGGTGGACCTGCTAATCGGTCGCTCGGGCGGTCCTTCTAACGTCGCGGACATTGCTAAATCCAAGACGGTCGCGCGAGAGGAGGGCTGCTAATGGAGGCGTTTTCGTTTGGCAGCTACTATCCGAGCGATAGCGCGATCCATCGCCTGGATCCGCGCACCAAGCTGCTCCTGGGCTTTGTATTTTTGATCACGACGCTCACAGTCAGCAGCTTCCGCGGACTGGCCCCGGTCGCAATTTTCGTTGTGCTGACCTATGCCGTGTCTCGGGTGCCGGTTCGTCGCGTTCTGTCGTCGATGGCGCCGCTGCTGGCAATCGTCGTCGTGGTCGCGGTGCTCAACTTGTTTACCGA
>CATYHY010000239.1 GCA_958407085.1 uncultured Collinsella sp.
TTTTCTGTCGAAAAACTTTGCTACTCCAAAAACTCAATCGCGTCAAGGCTTTTCTTGCTCAACGGTCGGTACCTGATAAACTATTAGGTTGCGATAACTGGCGAAGCTATGCCTCGCCAACCCACCGAGCATTTCCGTGAAGGAGGAAAAACCTGGTGACCTACGCATACACTGCCACTGAGCGCAAGCGCGTCAGCTTCGGGAAAATCCCGGAGGCCATGGAGCTCCCCAACCTTATCTCTGTTCAAAGGGAATCCTTTGAGCGTTTTAAGGACGAGGGCCTTCGTGAGGCGTTCAAGGAATCCAGCCCCATCCAGAGCCAGAACCATGTTCTCGAGGTTACCTTCGGCGAGCATCAGTTCGGCGACCCCGCGCACACCGTCGAGGAGTGCCGCGAGAAGGATATGACCTATCAGGCTCCGCTTCTGACCGACGTCCGTCTCACCAACAAGGAGACCGGCGAGATCAAGGAGCAGCTCGTCTTCATGGGCGACTTCCCCATGATGACCGATCAGGGCACCTTCATCATCAACGGTACCGAGCGTATCGTCGTCTCGCAGCTCGTCCGCTCCCCGGGCGTGTACTACAGCTCCGAGATGGATTCGGGCAAGCAGATCTACAAGGCTCAGATCATCCCGTCCCGCGGTGCCTGGCTTGAGTTTGAGGTCGACAAGCGCGACCAGCTCATGGTCTCCATCGATCGTAAGCGCAAGCAGAGCGCCACGATGTTCCTGCGCGCCCTTGGCATCGCCGTCACCAACGACGACATCATCGAGCTGCTCGGCAACTCCGATGTGATCAAGCGCACTCTGGAGCGCGATACCGCCCTCACTCGCGAGGACGCCCTCATCGAGATCTACCGTCGCCTGCGCCCGGGCGAGCCTCCCACCGTGGACGCTTCCCGCAGCCTGCTCGAGGGCCTGCTCTTCAACCCGCAGCGCTACGATCTGGCCCGCGTCGGTCGCTACAAGGTCAACAAGAAGCTCAACCTCACCACCGAGGAAGAGGTCACGGTGCTCACCGACGAGGATATCGTCGCTACGCTGCGCTACCTCCTGTCTCTTGCTGCCGGCGAGCAGGGCTTCAAGGTCGACGACATCGACCACTTTGGCAACCGCCGCATCCGCACCGTCGGCGAGCTCGTCGCCAACCAGTTCCGTATCGGCATGAGCCGTATGGAGCGCGTCGTCCGTGAGCGCATGAGCTCCCAGGACATCGACGAGATCACCCCGCAGTCGCTCATCAACATCCGCCCGATCGTGGCCTCCATCAAGGAGTTCTTCGGTTCCTCGCAGCTCTCGCAGTTCATGGACCAGGCGAACCCCCTGACCGGTCTGACCCACAAGCGCCGTCTGTCCGCACTCGGCCCTGGCGGTCTTGCCGGCCACAAGTCCGGCTCCAGCCGCCGCACCAACGTGCCGACGGCCGTCCGCGACGTTCACAACTCGCACTACAGCCGCATGTGCCCGATCGAGACCCCCGAAGGCCCCAACATCGGCCTGATCGGCTCGCTCGCCCTCTATGCCCGCGTCAACGAGTACGGCTTCATCGAGGCTCCGTTCCGTCGCGTCGAGAACGGCGTTGCCACCGACCAGATCGACTGGATGACCGCTGACGAGGAAGAGAAGCACGTCATCGCGCCGGCCAACACGCCGCTCGATCCCAAGACCAACGAGTTCATCACGACCGATGCCGAGGGCAAGATCGTCCGTCCGCACACCGTGATCGCCCGTACCCGCGACTTCGACGGCTCCTTCGGCGCTCCCGCCGACGTGCCCGTCGAGGACGTCGACTACATGGACGTCTCGCCGCGTCAGATGCTCTCCGTTGCAGCCACGCTGATTCCGTTCCTGGAGCACGACGACGCCAAGCGTACGCTGATGGGCGCTAACATGCAGCGTCAGGCCGTGCCGCTGGTTCACCCCGCCGCTCCCTATGTCGGTACCGGCATGGAGCGTCGCGCCGCTCTGGACTCCGGCGAGGTCACCCTGGCCAAGAACGCCGGCGAGGTCATCTTTGCCGACGCCGCCAAGATCATCGTCAAGCATGCCGGTGGCATGGATGAGTATCATCTGGCCAAGTATCAGCGCTCCAACCAGTCCACCTGCATCAACCACCGTCCGCTCGTTCGCGTCGGTGACACCGTTGAGCAGGGCGAGCCTCTGGCCGACGGTCCTTCGACCGATCACGGCGAGCTCGCACTGGGCCAGAACCTCACCGTGGCATACATGCCGTGGGAAGGCTTCAACTACGAGGACGGTATCGTCGTGTCCGAGCGCCTGGTGGCCGAGGACCTGCTGACGACCATCAACATCACCCGTCACGAGATCGACGCCCGCGACACCAAGCTCGGCCCCGAGGAGATCACCCGCGAGATCCCGAACCTCTCCGAGGACATGCTTGCCAACCTCGACGAGGACGGCATCATCCGCATCGGCGCCGAGGTCGGCCCTGGCGACATCCTGGTCGGCAAGGTTACCCCCAAGGGCGAGAGCGCTCTGACCGCCGAGGAGCGCCTGCTGCGCGCCATCTTCGGTGCCAAGGCCCACGACGTCCGCGACACCTCCCT
>CATYHY010000240.1 GCA_958407085.1 uncultured Collinsella sp.
AGAGCAACGCCATTCGCGAGGGCCTGGCCAAGACGCCCGAGAAGTTCACCATGCTTACCGGCGACCGCCCCACCGGCCGTCTGCACCTGGGTCACTACTTTGGCACCCTCAAGGGCCGCGTGGAGCTGCAGAACATGGGCGCCAGGACCAACGTACTCATCGCCGACTACCAGGTCATCACCGACCGCGACACCACCGAGCACATCCAGGACAACGTGTACAACATGGTCATGGACTACCTTGCCTGCGGTATCGACCCCGACAAGACCATGATCTACGCGCACTCCGCCGTGCCCGCAGCAAACCAGCTCATGCTGCCGTTCCTGTCGCTGGTGTCCGAGGCCGAGCTGGCGCGCAACCCCACCGTCAAGGCCGAGATGGAGGCCTCGGGCCACGAGCTCACCGGCCTTCTGCTCACCTACCCGGTGCACCAGGCCTGCGACATTCTGTTCTGCAAGGGCAACGTCGTGCCCGTCGGTCGCGACCAGCTGCCGCACATCGAGCTCACCCGCACCATCGCCCGCCGCTTTAACAACCGCTACGGCAAGGTATTTCCCGAGGTCGACGCATTGCTGTCCGAGACCCCGCTGCTTCCCGGCCTTGACGGTCGCAAGATGAGCAAGAGCTACGGCAACGCCATCAATATCTCAATGACTGCCGAGGAGACGGCCAAGCGCATCAAGAAGAGCCAGACCGACTCCGAGCGCATGATCACGTTCGACCCCGAGAACCGCCCCGGCGTGTCCGGCCTGCTTTCGACGGCTGCCATCTGCACCGGTCGCTCCGAGGTCGAGATTGCCGAGGAGATCGGCATGGGCGGCTCCGGCCAGCTCAAGAAGTACGTGACCGAGGCCGTCAACGAGTACTTCGCACCGATCCGCGAGCGTCGCCAGCGCTACGAGAACGATCTGGACTATGTGAAGGACGTCCTGCACGAGGGCAACCGTCGCGCCAACGAGATCGCCGATCAGACCCTGGCAGAGGTTCAGGACGCCATGGGCATGGTGTACTAGACCGATCTACTGGCTTGAGCTTTCGATTGCTTTAGGGCGGGCGCTGCGGCGTCCGCCTTTTTTGGAGCCGGACCGCTTCGGCTCCGTCCATCGCACCCCCTCGACAAACAGGAACAGGCCCGCCGGCAGTTAGCTGCCAGCGGGCCTGTTCCCGAAGTACACCGTTGAATCGCACAGAGGGGAGGGATGCGAATCAAACTCAACAGGGCAGGCTTTTTCATCGCCTATTGCCTGCTCCCTTGCTGAAACCAATATAGTTCACCGTGGTTTACTTTCTGACGGCAAAGTACGCCGCCACACCTTCTCCATAAGTTAGCTCTGGTAAACCTACAGTGTAAAACCACCACAAAGGGGACAGGCGCCTTTGTGGTGGTTTTCGCCACGGAAGAACCGCTAGAGCCCGGCAGGCCAGCGACAGGCGCCCAGATCGACGTGCATGGGATCGGCAAACGTCACGCCCTCCCCCATCAAGAGCTCACGCTGAGCATCGGGGCCGCCAAAGGCAAAGCCCTCACAGATACGGCCGTCGGCAAACACCACGCGATGACAGGGAATTTGGCCAGGGCGCGGGTTGCTGTGCAGCGCATAGCCCACATAGCGCGCGCTCCGCGGACGACCGGCGAGCAGCGCCACCTGACCGTACGTAGCGACCATCCCCTCGGGAATCTGCTCGACCACCTCGTACACCCGCTCAAAAAAGCCCTCAGACGCCATCGATCGCTCCCTTCCACCCTGAAAAGCATAAACCACCACAAAGGTACCTGTCCCCTTTGTGGTGGTTTTGACCGGAAAGCTAGTTGGCGGGGCGGAAGAAGGCTACGGCTACGGCGCCGGGGCCCACGTGGGTGCCGATGGTGGCGCCAATGGTGTGGATGGGCAGCTCGTTCTCGGTGTGTCCAGCCCACAGCGCGGCGCTGTCCTCGATGTACTTCTTGAGCACAGCGTCCGAAAGGCCCGTATAGCCCAGTGCCAGCGGCATGGAAAAGTCGACGCCGCCCGCCTTTTCGACCTTCTGGTTGAGCAGGTTACGGCCGTTCTTGGAGCCACGAGCCTTGCCCAGCTGCACAATCAGGCCGTCCTCGGCGGCCACTACGGGCTTCACGTTGAGCAGCGTGCCCACAGCGCCCGCAGCGGCAGACAGGCGACCGCCGCGCACCAAGTACTCCAGCGTCTCGAGCAGGCCGATGACGACCACGCGGTCACGGACGGCCTCTACGGCCGCCGCGATTTGGGCCGCACTACGGCCCTCGTCCACCAAGCGCAGCGCATACTCGACCAGGACACGTTCGCCCAGGGTGACGTTATTGCTGTCTACCACGAACACGTCGCCGCCCGGCGCCTCGGCAAGTGCGGTACGGGCACTCTGATTGGTGCCCGAAAGCTTGGCGCCCACGGTAATAATCACTGCCTCGTCGCCGGCCTCACGCGTCTCGGCAATCGCCTGTGAAAACGCGTACGGGTTGACCTGACCGGTCTTGGGCAGCTCATCGCGCTCCACGAGCATCTCGTAAAAGCGCTGGTGATCGATGTCGACGCCATCCAT
>CATYHY010000241.1 GCA_958407085.1 uncultured Collinsella sp.
CTCAAGGGCGTGCTGCACGAGGCCGGCCTGGGCGGCGGCGTGGGCGACGAGGGCGGCTTTGCCCCCAACCTTAAGACCAATGCCGAGCCGTTCGAGTACATCACCAAGGCCGTCGAGAAGGCTGGCTTTAAGCCCGGCGTCGACTTCATGTACGCCATGGACCCGGCGTCCACCGAGTTCTACAACGCCGAGACCGGCATGTACGAGCTCAAGGGCGAGGGCGTGGAGTACACGAGCGCCCAGATGGTCGATTACTGGGAGAAGCTCGTCGACACCTATCCCATCATCTCCATCGAGGACGGCATGGCCGAGGAGGACTGGGACGGCTGGGTCGAGCTTACCCGCCGCATTGGCAACAAGGTGCAGCTGGTGGGCGACGACCTGTTCGTCACCAACACCGAGCGCCTCAAGAAGGGCATCGAGCTTGGTGCCGCCAACGCGATCCTGGTCAAGGTCAACCAGATCGGTACGCTCACCGAGTCGCTCGAGGCCATCGAGACCGCCAAGGAGGCCGGCTACGCCTGCATCGTGAGTCACCGCTCCGGCGAGACCGAGGACTCCACGATCGCCGACCTGGTCGTGGGCGTCAACGCCGGCCAGATCAAGTCGGGCGCCCCGTGCCGCAGCGATCGCATCGCCAAGTACAACCAGCTCATCCGCATCGAGGACGAGCTCGAGGGCAGTGCGCGCTACGCCGGCAAGGCCGCGTTCTACAACATTCGCTAAACAAGTGGCGCTCGCGGGGGGCGGGGCTGACTCGGCTCCGTTCCACTTCTGATGGCCGCCATTGGGCGCTGGGCCATATGACTCAGCGCCTTTTTTATGTCGAGCAAGGGCCGCCGAAGGCGTTGCGCGCGCTCGTGCTATAACTAAAGGACTTAGCGCAAACAAACCTCAACCGCACAAGGCGCACATGGATCAGATTTACGATAACAGGTACTATTCCGCCGGTTCGCGTGAGCCGTCGCCTCGTCGTGCGCGTACCGCGCAGCTTAGCGGGTCTGGTTATGCTGGTGCTGATCGCTCCAGGTATAGCTCGCCGGCGACTTCGCATCCCAATGTTCAGCCAAATAGTTCCTCGGATAGTCCGGTGCGCCCATCGCGTTCCGCGCATGCGTCGCGCCCTTCGACCCAGGCGTCCGACAAGCCGCGCCGTCCCTCAAGCCGTCTTTCGGGTTCGGACTTTATGCACTACGCCAACGACAACGCGGTGATCAAGGCAATCTACGACTTTACCCACGGTCCCCAGCGAGGGCTATTCATCGGCATTGTCGTTGCCCTGGTGCTCGTGAGCCTGTATTTCCCCGTGCGCGACCTGTATGTGGCAAAGCGTTCGAGCGATATCTTGGCCAAGCAGGTCGAGATTCGTCAGCAATACAATGATGAGCTGCAAAAAAGCGTCGACAAGCTGCTCTCGGAGGAGGGTATCAAGGACGCGGCATCCGAGGACTTGGGCCTGGTGATGCCCGGCGAGAAGAGGATTGAAGTGCAGGGCCTGGACGACGATTCGGATTCGTCTTCGAGCAAGAAGTCGTCGAACGCCAAGAAGGCCAGCGAAGTTGCCAAGGAAATCGAAGAAGTCGGTAAGGACGCCCCGTGGTACATCCAGGCGCTCGACATGCTGTTTGGGTTTAACGGTGTCGAGGGCCAGACGGTCGTGTCCAACGGCAAATAGCGCCCGGAGGGGAGCCTGCAATGGCAGATTGCAAACGCTATAAGGTAGCCGCGATCGACCTGGGAACGGTGTCGTCGCGACTGGTGTTGGCCCAGGTCGAGGGCGGGGCGATCGTGGAATCGTCCAAGCATACCGAGATTACCGATCTGGGCGAGGGCGTCGACGCGACAGGTCGCTTTTGCGAGGCGGCTGTCGAGCGCGTGCTCGCTGCGTGCCGGATGTTTGTGGACGAGGCCCGTGCCTTTGGGGCCGTGTGCATCTGCACCACGTGCACGAGCGCCGCGCGCGATGCGTCCAATGCCGCCCTGCTGCTGGACGGCCTGCGTGAGCTGGGGCTCGAACCGCAGGTGATTCCGGGCGAGGTCGAGGCACGCCTGACGTTTTTTGGCGTGGCGCACGACTTTGCCGGCGAGCGCATTATTGTTGCCGATTCGGGTGGCGGATCCACGGAGCTCGCGACGGGCGTCTATGCGCCGGAGCGTGGCGTCTTTGCGCTAGAAGGGACGCGCTCGCTGGACATTGGCTGCCGCCGTGTGACGGAGCGGTTTTTCTCGGCGCTGCCGCCTGCGGACGGCGAGCTTGCTGCCGCTGCCGCATGGGCAAACGAGCAGTTTGCGGGCTACTTTGAGAGTCTGCCTGTCGACTTTGAGCGCGCCGAACGCTTGGTCGCAGTGGGCGGCACGGTGACTACGCTGGTGGCTCTGGTCCACGAGCTGGAGCCGTATGATTCGAGCTTCGTGCACCTGCGCGAGCTTTCGATGGAACAGATTTCGGCTGCTATCGAGCACATGTCTGTGTTGGACGCGGACGGCATCGCCGCGCTACCGGGTGTGCAGCCCAAACGCGCGGGCGTGATCTTGGCTGGCGCCGTGGT
>CATYHY010000242.1 GCA_958407085.1 uncultured Collinsella sp.
TCGCCCAAGCTGCCGCGCGACCTGCCGGGCGTCCTTACGACTCAGCAGGTCGAGGCACTGCTCAAGACGCCTGATACCTCGACGCCCGCGGGACTGCGCGATGCGGCAATGCTCGAGTTGCTCTATGCATCTGGCGCCCGTATCTCTGAGCTCGCAGCACTCAATGTGGAGTCCATCGCTTGGTCCGAACGCACGCTGCGTCTGTGGGGCAAGGGGAGCAAAGAACGTATCGTCCCCCTGTATCGTCGTGCGCTCGAGGTGACTCGTTTCTATATTGAGGAGGGGAGGCCGGTGTTGCTCGCTCAGGCAAAGCGCCGTGACCCCGCTACCGGGCCGCATCCGCTGCTTATATCGGCGCGCGGCAATCGCATGAGTGCCGCCATGCTCAGGCGGCGGTTCCATACGCTGGCGACGCTCGCCGGCATTCCGGCCGACATCGCCCCGCATGCGATGCGCCATACCTTTGCGACCGACTTGCTCGAGGGCGGTGCGGACCTGCGCTCGGTTCAAGAGCTGCTGGGCCATGCGAGCCTGTCCACGACGCAGATTTACACGCATCTCACACCCGATCGGCTCAAACGTGCCGTGGCTCAAGCCCATCCCCGCGGCGAATAGTGGCTGGGACGTCCCGCGCCGCATCGAGGTGTGTGGTTTTGATTGCGGGTTGGCAGGAAGAAGCATTCCTGCTATCATTCATCGGGTTGCTTCACGGCAACATGTTTTTATCACGCACGCGCGGCTACTCCATACCGTGGTGCCCGGGCTTTGGTAGCACATGTCCGGGTTGGTTTTGGAGGATGACCCCGCGCGGAGGCAAACCACAGGAGGTTTAACATGGCTACCAAGATTAATATCCGCACCCTGCTCGAGGCCGGCTGCCACTTCGGTCACCAGACCCGCCGCTGGAACCCCAAGATGAAGCCGTTCATCTTCGGTGAGCGCAACGGCATCTATATCCTTGACCTCAAGCAGACCATCCTCGACGCCGATCAGGCCTACACCTTCGTCAAGAACGTCGCCAAGGGTGGCAACGTGCTGTTCGTCGGCACCAAGAAGCAGGCTCAGGAGGCCGTCAAGAACGCTGCTGAGCGCGCCAACATGCCTTACATCAACCAGCGTTGGCTCGGCGGTATGCTGACCAACTTCGTCACCATCCGCTCCCGCATCAACCGCATGGAGGAGCTCGAGGCCATGGTCGAGGACGGCCGCATGGCTGTTCTGCCCAAGAAGGAGCAGGCTGTGCTCGGCAAGGAGCTCACCAAGCTCCAGACCAACCTCGGTGGCGCCCGCGACATGAAGGGTCTGCCCCAGGCTCTCTTCGTCATCGACACCAAGCGCGAGGAGAACGCCATCAAGGAGGCTCAGCGCCTGAACATCCCCGTCGTCGCTCTGATCGACACCAACTCCGATCCCGACGAGGTCGAGTACGGCATCCCCTGCAACGATGACGCTATCTCCGCTGTCACCCTTATGTGCGAGCTCATGGCTGACGCCTGCCTCGCTGGCTCCGGCAAGGAGCAGGTCTCCGAGGCCGAGATGGCCGCTGAGCCCAAGGCCGAGTAAATCAGTCTTAGTTAATTCTTTTTCATCTCTTTGAAAGGAACCACAATGGCCCAGATTACCGCCGCTATGGTCAAGCAGCTCCGCGAGATGACCGACTCCCCGATGATGGAGTGCAAGAAGGCTCTCGTCGAGGCTGACGGCGACATGGACGCCGCTGTCGACGTTCTGCGTAAGAACGGCCTCGCCAAGGCTGCCAAGAAGGCTGGCCGTGAGACCAACGAGGGCGCTGTCGCCGCGTTCGTCTCCGAGGATGGCAAGACCGGCGCTCTGCTCGAGCTCTCCTGCGAGACCGACTTCGTTGGCTCCAACGCCAAGTTCACCGGCTTTGCTTCCAAGGTCGCTGAGGTTGTCGCTACCACCGAGCCTGCTGACGTCGACGCTCTGCTCGAGAAGCCGATGGGCGAGGAGACCGTTTCCTCCGAGCTCACCGAGATGATTCACATCATGGGCGAGAACATGAAGATCTCCCGCTTCGCTGCTCGCAAGGCTGAGAACGGCGCGCTCGCTTCTTACATCCACATGGGTGGTAAGATCGGCGTCCTCGTCGAGTTCGCCTTCGAGAAGGCCGAGACCGCTCAGGCTGAGTCCTTCAAGACCTTCGCTCACGACGTTGCCCTTCAGGTTGCCGCCGTCGCCCCGATCTGCGCTATCCGCGATCAGGTTCCGGCCGAGACCGTCGAGCACGAGAAGCAGATCTACATGGCTCAGGCTGCCGAGTCCGGCAAGCCCGAGGCCATTCAGGAGAAGATGGCTGTCGGCCGTCTGGAGAAGTTCTACAAGCAGTCCGTGCTCACCGAGCAGGAGTTCATCAAGGACAGCTCCCTCACCATCAAGAAGTACGCTGAGCAGGTCTCCAAGGAGCTCGGCGACACCATTACCGTCGTTGCCTTTGACCGTCTGGTCCGTGGCGAGTAAATAAGCTCTTGTAGCTGGTAATGAGCAGGCTGTGGGTTTTACTCACAGCCTGCTTTTTCATGGCTCT
>CATYHY010000243.1 GCA_958407085.1 uncultured Collinsella sp.
TCCCCTCTTAAGCGCCGGGCGGCGCGCGAATGTCGGAGCAGATTGTACGCGAGGGTGGCACGCGGCAAGGGACGATTGGGAGCGATTATCGAGAATTAGCCCAGAATTTTGCTTGGAGCCTGCCTGGAGTGCTCATTCGTCGACGTCTAAATCTGCATCCGTCAAGCTTTTGGCAAGGTTGCCCCAAAACTGACCAATATCTAACCAAGAACTTGCCACATCGCTTGACACGCGACGCGTCAAAAAGGGTCCCACGACTTCTTGGAGAATTTTTCGAGCAATATTTCCAATAGCAGATGCACACCGTTAATTGCTTTAAGCAGGTAGACAGTTTAACGGCCATCAAAGCCGATCGAACAATATCTCAAAGCAATGTGCCCAACCTAGTCATTTAAGAACGTCCCCAATGACTACCGCATCCGGAGCAAGGCAACGCCGCGGGCAGAGGACGAACAGCGAGCGCCGCCCAGGGCGAACAAGTTGACTAGTCATTTAAGTACGTCCCCAATGACTACCTCTAAGACGCCGCAGGTTGAGCATAAATCAGCGAAAACGCCCCTAAGCGAGCAAGGTGACGTGAAAGAGGAGGGAAGCGTACTTTGGTACGCGACCGACGATTGAACGTCAGATTGCCGCTTAGGGGCGTTTGCAGCGTCGAGCCGTTACGGCGTTTGGTAAAACGCCGTAACTTAAACAGCCTGTGCCAGCTTCTCGGCACGCTCGGCGGCGGCGAGTGCCTCGATGACGGTGCCGAGCTGATCGCCCAGAAGGACGCCGTTGTAGGTGGAGTTGAAACCGATGCGGTGATCGGTCACGCGGTCCTGGGGCTGGTTGTAGGTACGGATCTTCTCGGAACGGTTGCCGTGGCCGATCTGGCTCTGGCGCTCGGCACCGAGCTCGGCCTGCTGCTTCTCGAGTTCCATCTCGTACAGACGGGCGCGCAGCATCTGCATGCAGACCTCGCGGTTCTGGATCTGGGAACGCTGCTCCTGCGACTGCACCACGGTGTTGGTGGGCAGGTGGGTGATGCGCACGGCGGAGTAGGTGGTGTTAACGCACTGACCGCCAGGGCCGGAGGCGCAGTAGGTGTCGATGCGCAGGTCGGACTGGTTGATCTGGACGTCGATCTCCTCGGCCTCGGGAAGTACGGCGACGGTAGCCGTGGAGGTCTGAATGCGGCCCTGGGACTCGGTCTTGGGAACGCGCTGGACGCGATGCACGCCGGACTCGAACTTCATGACGGAGTAGACGCGGTCGCCCTCGACCTTGAACTCGATGGACTTAAAGCCGCCGGCCTCGCTGGGGCTGGAATCGAGCACGGTGGTCTTCCAGCCGCGCGACTCGCAAAAGCGCTGGTACATCTTGTACAGGTCGCCGGCGAAGATGGCCGCCTCGTCGCCACCGGCGGCGGAGCGAATCTCGACGATGGTGTTCTTGTCGTCGTTGGGGTCGCTCGGGATGAGCATGTACTTAATGTCTTCCTCGAGCTGGGGAAGCTTGGCCTCGTTTTCGGAGATGTCCATCTGGAGCATCTCCTTCTCATCGGCATCGGTGGTATCGTGGAGCATTTCCTTGGCAGCCTCGATGTCATCGAGCGCGCCGATGTACTCGCGCGAGGCAGCGATGAGGTCGGACTGGTGTGCGTACTCCTTGTTGAGACGCGTGAACTCCTTGATGTCGGAGGCGACGGCCGGGTCGGAAAGCTTCTTCTCGAGCTCCTCGTAGGCCTTGATGATCTTTTCGAGCTTGTCGCGCATGACGGGACTCCTTTATATGCGTGAAGGTGAAAATCGGCAGAATTGATGGGGCGCACGGCGCCACTGCGGGGGTAAGCCCAGCTAGAACATGTCGATCTTCAGATACATGCGCATCCCTTCGCGTATGGGGTACATAGTTGCGGTCTAACCCATACATGATAGCGTGCGCAGGCAAACCTGCATATAACCCGCACGGAATGATTGGTGCAAACAAACCTGACCCCATTGCACCAAGGGCTTGCTTTTTGGCTAGAGCGTTTGGAGTAGAGCGACGAGGAAGCGGATGCCTTGGAGGTAGGCGCGGCGGGTGATGCGCTCGTTGGTGCCGTGGACGCCGCGATCACACTCGTCGTCATCAACCACAAAGGCCGAGAAGCGAATGCACTCAGGGCAAATGTGCTGGTAGTTGGCAGCGTCGGTCGCACCGATCACGGTCGAGGGCACAATTGCCACTGGCTCGAATGATCCATTTTCCTCCGTCTCCTTTGGATCACGGAAATAGCGGGCGGCGATGGAGCGAACCGCCTCGAGGCCGGGGCCACCGATGCGCGGGGACGGCGAGGGTTCGGAGCTGCCGGGGCCTAGCTCCACTTCGACACGACCGGCAAGGTCCGCCCCGGCAACCGCCTCACGGCAGCGCGCCACAACGTCGGCCACGCTCGTGCCCTCGAGCATGCGGAAGTTGATGTTGGCCCACATATCCTGCGGCATTACGTTGGCGCCGGTGCTGCCGCCCTCGATCTGCGTGGGCGCGCAGGTGGTCGTCACCAGCGGATAGAGCTTTTTGC
>CATYHY010000244.1 GCA_958407085.1 uncultured Collinsella sp.
AGCATATGGTCCGAGTTATCGAGCACCAGCGTGACCTCGGCGACACCCACCGGCTTGCGCGCCGACGAGCCCGAGAAGATGACGTCCTCCATGGCCTGGCCGCGCAGCTGCTTGGCGCTCTGCTCGCCCAGGACCCACAGAATCGAGTCGGAGATGTTCGATTTTCCCGAGCCGTTGGGACCGACGATGACGGTCAGGCCCGGCTCAAACGTCATATGGGCGCGGTCGGCAAACGACTTGAACCCTTTGAGCGTGAGGGACTTGAGATACACGGTTCCTCGCTTACACGTGCTTCTTGTTCAGAATCACGCCGTTGGTGGTGTAACCCATGCGGTCGAGCGCTTCGAGCGCGGCGGCTCCCTCGGCTTCCTTCTTTGAGGAGCCGGAGCCGCGACCCTGACGAATACCATCGATCAACACCACGGCGGTAAAGGTGGGCGCATGCGCCGGGCCCTCGGAGCCAACGAGCTTGTACGCCGGGGGCTCGTGACCGTCGGCTTGCACACACTCCTGCAAAAACGACTTGGGGTTCGCAGGATGCTCGGCACGCTCGGAAGCCAAATGCGGCTTAAGCGTACGGTGAATGAACTCCGCCGCGGCATCCCAGCCGGCATCCAGGTACAGCGCTCCCACGAGCGACTCGTAGACGTTCTCGAGGGCCGAATGCAGGCCGCGCGCACCGGTACCGGTCTCGGAGGCACCAAAGATGATGATGTCGTCGATGCCCAGCTCGTGAGAAACCTCGGACAGCGTAGCACCCGAGACAAGCGACACCTTCAGGCGCGTGAGCTTGCCCTCGTCAAACTCCGGATAGGACTCAAACAGGGAGCGTGCGACCACAGCGCCCAAAATGGAATCGCCCAAGAACTCAAGGCGCTCATAGCTGGCAGAAACCGGCTGGCCCTCGACTGCCGAGGGATGCGTGAGTGCCGCGCGCAGCAGCACCTTATTATTGAACTCATGGCCCAGGATTTCCTGGGCGCGCGTAAGTCGGTCGGATAAAGCCAAGACTTAGGCCTCCTTGGCAGCTTCGATAGCGTCGACGGCGTCGGCGACAGAGTTGAGCGAGAGCAGGGTCTCGTCATCGATCTCGAGGTTGAACTCGTCCTCGATAGCCGTAACCAGCTGCAGGCGCTCGAGCGAGTTGGCATCGAGGTCGTCAAAGGTGGTCTCCTCGCTAATTTCGGCAACATCGACGCCCAGAACGTCAGCAGCGACCTCGGCGATCTTGTCGAAGATTTCGGAGCGGTCCATAGCGCTTCCTCTCATAGTGCATGAATACCAAAAGAATGGTACCGCCCGGGCGGTACCAAGACACGGTTCTGATTCTACCCCACGGCGTGCACCGCGAAGCACATAACAGCGCTCTAACTCGCTCTTATAAAACGATACCATCCATAGAGTTGGCGACGTTCTCGACCAGTCCGGCGCGCACGGCTTCGGCCGCCGCGAGCGTACCGTTTTTAACAGCCTCGACCGAGGTGGCGCCATGACCGATCAGGACCACGCCGCGCAGGCCCAGAAGAATCGCGCCGCCCTTGGCGTCGCCAGAGAGCTTGGCCTTAATCTCGCGCATCTGCTTTTTAATGAGCAGCGCGGCGATCTTGGTGCCGAGCGATGACATAAAGACGCCCTTGAGCTCCTGTAGCAAAAACTTGGCAGCACCCTCGGTGGCCTTGAGCGCAATATTGCCCGACATGCCATCGGCAACGACGACATCGAAGTTACCTGAGGTGATGTCCGTTCCCTCGCAGTTACCAACAAAGCCGGGAACGGCGGCTTTCATGGCCGGGAAGCAGGCCTTGGTAAAGTTGGAGCCCTTCTCGTCCTCGGTGCCGTTGGCAAGCAGGCCCACGCGGGGATGCTCGATGCCCAGGACGACGCGGGCATAAGCACTACCCATCTGGGCAAAACGTACCATGTCATCGACCTCGACATCGGGGTTGGCGCCCATATCGCACAGCACCGTCAGACCGCCGGCGCGATTGGGTAGCGCATTGGTCAGACAGGGGCGCACCGGCTGCTTCTTGCCTTCGGCCTGAAACCTAAACGGCGTCACGTAGGCGGTGGCAGCGGCGGTCATGGCGCCGGTGGAGCCGGCAGAGAAAAACGCGTCCGCATTACCCTTCTTGATGGCACGACACGACAGCACGATCGACGACTTGCGTTTAGTCATCACGGCGCGAATGGGATCGTCATCCATGGCGATAACGTCAGGTGCCTCAAGGGCCTCAACACGTGCATGGGAAGCGGCAAAAGGGTTGACGATTTCGGCGGGGCCAGCTGCCAAGACCTCGATATCGGGATCGGCGGCAAGCGCAGCCTCGATACCATCGAGAACAACCTGAGGTTTCTCGTCTCCGCCCACAACGTCTACACAAACGCGAACGTTACTCATAAACATGCTCCTTATACAAAAATGGCCGACTCATTGAGCCGGCCATTGTGGTTCCATTTGGAACGGCATCGCATCCAGAGTATACCGTTACTCGGTAACGATAACCTCGCGGTCCTTGTAGAAACCGCAGCTGGGGCACAC
>CATYHY010000245.1 GCA_958407085.1 uncultured Collinsella sp.
AGAGGTATTAGAAATGTTCGAGAAGAGTGTCGAGGAGCTCACCGAGCTCGGCGCCCAGATCACCACGGCCGAGATTGCTCAGCAGCCCGAGCTTTGGCGTGATACGCTCAACATCTATCGCGAGAACAAGGAGGCCATCGAGGCCTTCCTGGCCGAGGCTCGCGCTATGGGCGAGGGTCGTCTGTCCGTTGTCTTCACCGGTGCCGGTACGTCCGACTACGTTGGCGATACCTGCGCCCCGTACCTGCGTCACGCTGGCAACACTGATCTCTACGACTTTAAGCCCATCGCCACGACCGACATCGTGAGCGCCCCGCGCGACTTCCTGCGCGCCGAGGATCCCACGCTCGTGGTTTCCTTTGCCCGCTCTGGCAACAGCCCCGAGAGCCTTGCCGCCGTTGCCGTTGCCAAGGAGCTCGTCCACAACGTCAAGTTCCTCAACATCACCTGCGCTCCCGAGGGCAAGCTCGCCGTTGAGTCTGCCGATGATCCCAACGCGCTGACGCTGCTCATTCCGCGCGCCAACGACAAGGGCTTCGCCATGACCGGTTCTTATTCCTGCATGACCCTGCTCTCTACCCTTATTTTCGATACGGCCTCTGACGAGCAGAAGGCCGAGTGGGTCGAGACGATTGCCAAGATGGGCGAGGAGGTCATCTCCCGTGAGCCCGAGATCGCCGATTACCTGGCTGGCGATTTCAACCGCGTGACCTACTTGGGTTCTGGCTCCTTCGGTGGCCTTGCTCAGGAGAGCCAGCTCAAGATCCTCGAGCTCGCTCACGGTCTGGTCGCTACTTCCTACGACACCTCCATGGGCTATCGTCACGGACCTAAGTCCTTCGTCGACGATAAGACGCTCGTCTTCGTGTTCGTCAACAACGACGCCTACACCCGTCAGTACGACATCGACATCCTCAACGAGATCGGTGGCGACGAGATCGCTCAGCACACCATCGCCGTTCAGCAGGAAGGTGCCACCGTCTATGAGGGTGAGTCCTTCACCTTTAAGGGCTACGAGGCACTTCCCGAGGGCTACCTTGCCCTGCCGTTCGTGATGTTTGCCCAGGCTATCAGCCTGCTCAACTCCGTGCGCGTGGGCAACACGCCCGATACGCCGAGCCCCACCGGCACGGTCAACCGCGTGGTCAAGGGTGTGACGATTCACCCCTTCACCGCTTAATCGCGTCCCCCTGTAAGGGCGCCCGTCCGCTCATAACGGCGGGCGGGCGCTTTTTGTTTTTACATGGACCGGGTATAAGCATTACCACAGTCAACTGCTTTAGAAGCAAGGAGTGCATATGAGCACGTACGCAATTAAGGCTGACAAGTTCTTCTTGCCGGCAGGCCCGCAACTGGGCGGCTATCTTATGGTCGAGGATGGGGTTTTTGGCGCCTGGCAGGCCGACGAGCCCTCTTGCGAGATCAAGGACTACACGGGATCGTGGATCGCACCGGGTATGGTCGATACTCACATCCATGGCTTCTATAACCACTCGACTACCGATAACGATCCCGAGGGCATTGATATCAGCTCGACCGAGCTCGCCCGTCGCGGTACCACCAGCTGGCTGCCCACGACGTTCACCGATGGCGTCGAGCAGATCAAGGATGCCTGCGCCGCCATCGCCCAGGCGGACGAGGGTCGCGGCCCTGACTTCTGCGGTGCTCGCATTCAGGGCATCTATCTGGAGGGCCCCTTCTTTACCATGAAGCACGTGGGCGCGCAGAACCCCGCTTATCTTATCGATCCCTCCGAGGAGGTCTTCGATCAGTGGCAGGAGGCTGCGGGCGGTCGCATCGTCAAGAGCGCCATGGCGGCCGAGCGCGACGGTGCCGCTGCTTATGCGGCTGCTCTGAATGCCAAGGGTGTGGTGACCAGCATCGGTCACTCCGACGCCACCTACGATGAGTGCATCGCCGCCATCAACGCCGGTGCCAGCTGCTTTACGCATACCTATAACGGTCAGCGCGGGCTGCATCACCGTGAGCCCGGTGTCGTGGGCGCTGCCATGTCCACGCCCGAGACCTACGCCGAGATCATCTGTGACGGCAAGCACGTTAACCCTGCCGCCATCAAGGCGCTGCTGCAGGCAAAGGGCTGGCAACACACGGTGCTCATCACTGACTGCCTGGGCTGCGGCGGCATGCCCGAGGGCAGCTACACCAGTGGTGGCATGGACGTCATCATGAAGGACAACCTGTGCTGGCTCGCCGACGGCAAGAGCATTGCCGGCTCGGTGCTCACGCTTGCCCAGGGCGTCAAGAACATCGTTGACTGGGGCATCGCCAGCGCCGATATCGCCATTCGCATGGCAACCGAGGTGCCGGCACGCTCCGCGCACATCGAGGGTAAGTGCGGCAGCATCATGCCGGGTCGCGACGCCGACTTTGTCGTGTTCGACCATGAGCTTACCCTCGTCGAGACGTATGTTGGCGGCCAGAGCGTCGGCAACGCCTTTACCGAGTAACGATAGAAAAAGACGGCGGGCCCGAATCTGCTCGGACCCGCCGTATGGGTTAAACGCTCAAAAG
>CATYHY010000246.1 GCA_958407085.1 uncultured Collinsella sp.
GGTAGTGGGAGAGGAAGGCTCAGATGAGCGACAGCAAACATGTGACGTATGAGGATGCCGGCGTCGATACCGCCGAGGGCGGCCGCGCCGTCGACGCTATTAAGCAAATGGTTAAGGACACCAACCGTCCCGAGGTCATCGGCGGCATCGGTGGCTTTGGTGGCCTGTTCTCGGCCGCCGCGCTTAAGGATATGGAAGACCCGATTCTGATTAGCGGTACCGACGGCGTGGGCACCAAGCTCGTGCTCGCCCAGATTATGGACCGTCACGAGACGGTGGGCCAGGACCTGGTCGCTATGTGCGTCAACGACATTCTGGCTTCGGGCGCCGAGCCGCTGTTCTTCCTGGACTACGTTGCCATCGGCCACATCGAGGCCGAGCACATGGCAAAGATCATCAAGGGTGTGGCCGACGGCTGCAAGCTCGCGGGCTGCGCGCTCGTGGGCGGCGAGATGGCCGAGCACCCGGGCGTTATGGCTCCTGCCGACTACGACCTTGCCGGATTTACCGTGGGCGTCGTCGACCGTCCCAAGATGCTCGACCCCGCAAACGTCCGCCCCGGCGACGTTATCCTGGGCCTGCCTTCCACTGGCGTGCACTCCAACGGCTACTCGCTCGTGCGCAAGGTCATCGGCGTCGACGGCATTAAGCCGGGCACGCCCGAGGCCGCCGCTAAGGCCGAGGAGCTGAGCCGCCCGCTCGAGGAGCTCGGCGGCGCATCGCTGGCAGACGCCCTGCTGGCTCCCACGCGCATCTACGTCAAGCCGATTCTGGAGCTGCTGCGCGGCGGCGCCAACGTGCACGCCATCGCCCACATCACCGGTGGCGGCATCACCGAGAACCTCAACCGCGCGCTTGCCGACGACGTCGACGCCGTGGTCACCCGCAACGGCGCCGAGATGGGTTGGGACGTTCCGCCCGTTATCACCTACGTGTCGCGCCAGGCCGAGCTTGCGCCCAACGAGGCGTGCAAGACCTTCAACATGGGCGTCGGCCTGTGCCTGATTGTCGCCCCCGAGGACGAGGCTGCCGTGACCGAGGCCCTGGTCGCGCTGGGCGAGAAGCCGTTCCGCGTGGGCGAGTGCGTCGAGGGCTCCGGTAAGGTCGTGTACTCCGATGAGCGCTAACGAGCAGATGGCTGCTGCCGCGAGCCTGGGCTTTGTGCCCTACACCCGTCCGACCGGCACCGATACGGCCGAGCCGCTCAAGATCGGTGTGCTCATCAGCGGTTCGGGTACCAACCTGCAGGCGCTGATCGATCTGATCGCTGCCGGCAAACTCAACGCTTCGATTGAACTTGTGGTGTCGAGCCGTCCTTCGGCTAAGGGTTTGCAGCGCGCTGAGCGCGCGGGCATCCAGACGCTTACGCTGTCCAAGGATGTCTATGCCGACCCCATCGCCGCCGACGAGATCATTGCGCACGAGCTGCTCGAGCGCGGCTGCGAATATGTGGTCATGGCCGGTTACATGCGCATGGTGCACACGCCGCTGCTGGCGGCGTTTCCCAACCGCGTGGTCAACTTGCATCCGGCACTGCTGCCGAGCTTTACCGGCGCGCATGCGATCGACGATGCCTTTGCGCGCGGCGTCAAGGTAACCGGTGTGACCGTGCACTTTGCCAACGAGATCTACGACAACGGCCCCATCATCGCCCAGCGCGCGCTGGCTGTTGAGGAGGGCTGGGACGTCGACACGCTCGAGGAGCACATCCACGCGATTGAGCACGTGCTGTATCCCGAGGTCGTGCAGATGCTCGCCGACGGCCGCGTCCACGTGCTGGAGAGCGGCAAGGTCGCAATTGACGCGCCTCGTGGCTAGCGGCGCACAGTACAATTTAGCCGAGTAGTCAGGGTGGTCATTGGCGCCAAGGCGCGCGTGGCCACCTTTTGTTTTGGGTAGTTATCGGGGACGGTCTTTAACGACTGGTCATTCAAGAACGTCTCCGATGGCTAGGTGAGAGAGGTGAGCGCATGGCGGATAACGAAGCGCTGTTTGCGCCTGAGCTGGTGTTTTTTGATTGGGAGTGTGCAACGCCGGATGAGGTGTTTGCGCGGCTCGAGGGCGAGCTTGCCCCGCGCGGCTACATTGCCGACGGTTGGCTCGACGCCGTTCGCACGCGCGAGGATGCCTATTCCACGGGTCTTGCCATGCCGGCGGCAAACATTGCCATTCCGCATACCGATCCGGGGTTTGTGGCCAAGCCCTATATCGCGGTGGTGAAGCCCGCCGCGCCCGTGACATTTAACGCCATGGCTGGCATGGGCGCTCCGGTGTCGGCGCAGATCGTCATCAATCTGGGCATCGCCGAGCCGGGCGGCCAGGTCGAGGCCCTGCAGGCGCTCATGAACATCTTTATGGACGCCGATGCCGCAGCCGACGTGCTCGGCCAGACCACGCCCCAGGGCATGGTCGACGCCATCCGCCGCCACTTCTAAGGTGGGGCTGAGTCGGCACTTGGGGACGTTCCTTTTCTGCCGGCACTTGGGGACTGTCCCTAACTTCCGGCCTAAAAGGAACGTCCCTAACTGC
>CATYHY010000247.1 GCA_958407085.1 uncultured Collinsella sp.
GCAACCTGGGGCTTACCAACGTTAGCGTCAACCTTGAACTCGCGGAGCAGACGGTCGACGATGATCTCGAGGTGCAGCTCGCCCATGCCGGCGATGATGGTCTGGCCGGTCTCGTGGTTGGTGGACACCTGGAAGGTCGGGTCCTCTTCGGCGAGCTTGGTCAGAGCCAGGGACATCTTGTCCTGCTCGGCCTTGGTCTTGGGCTCGATGGCAACGTCGATAACGGGCTTAGCGAACTCGATCTTCTCGAGGACGATCTCCTTGCCCTCGGCGCACAGGGTGTCACCGGTGGTGGAGTTCTTGAAGCCGACGCAAGCGACGATGTCGCCAGCGGCAGCGTCGTCACGGTCGATACGCTCGGCGGCGTTCATCTCGAGGATGCGGCCGAGGCGCTCGCGCTGACCGTTGGAAGCGTTGACCACGTAGGAGCCGGACTCGGCGCGGCCGGAGTAAACGCGGACATAGGTGAGCTTACCGACGAACGGGTCGGTCATGATCTTGAAGACCAGGCCGGAGAAGGGCTCGTCGAAGGAAGGATGACGCTGAATCTCCTCGCCGGTGTCCGGATCGGTACCGGTGACGGCCTCGACGTCGAGCGGGCTGGGCAGGTAGTCGACGACAGCGTCGAGCAGCTCCTGAACGCCCTTGTTCTTGTAGGCGGAACCCACGAAGACGAGGTTGAGCTCGTTGGCCAGAACGCCCTTGCGCAGAGCAGCCTTGAGCTCCTCGACGGTGAAGTCCTCCTCCATGAGAATCTTCTCCATGAGCTCGTCGTCAAAGCTGGCAGCAGCGTCGAGGAGCTCCTCGCGCTTGGTGGCAGCGATGTCGGCGAACTCAGCCGGGATCTCGTCCATCGGCTCGGGGTAGGTCA
Source organism: uncultured Collinsella sp. (assembly GCA_958407085.1). Lineage (GTDB taxonomy): Bacteria > Actinomycetota > Coriobacteriia > Coriobacteriales > Coriobacteriaceae > Collinsella. Next base: position 872 of record CATYHY010000247.1, read on the forward strand.
TGCCCTTGTCGTCGGCCTTGAAGTCCCATGCAGTCATGGTGACCAGGTCGATGACGCCCCAGAAGTTGTCCTCGGCGCCCATCGGGACCTGAGCGGCCACAGCGTTGGCGTCGAGACGATCCTTCATGGTCTCGATAGCGTTGAAGAAGTCAGCGCCCACGCGGTCATACTTGTTGATGAAGGCGATGCGGGGGACGTTGAAGGTAGAAGCCTGACGCCAAACGGTCTCAGACTGGGGCTGAACGCCGGCAACGGCGTCGAAGACGGCGACAGCGCCATCGAGGACGCGCAGGCAGCGCTCGACCTCGGCGGTGAAGTCAACGTGGCCCGGGGTGTCGATGATCTGGATGCGGTAGTCCTTACCGTCCTTGTTCCAGAAGCACGTGGTAGCAGCGGAGGTAATGGTTACGCCGCGCTCCTGCTCCTGAACCATCCAGTCCATGGTGGCAGCGCCCTCATGGACCTCACCGATCTTGTGGGTCTTACCGGTGTAGTAAAGAATACGCTCGGTCGTGGTGGTCTTACCAGCATCGATGTGGGCCATGATGCCGATGTTACGGGTATCGGAAAGCTTGTACTTAGGCTTAGCCATGTTAGTTCCTTACCTTAACTTACCAACGATAGTGAGAGAACGCGCGGTTGGCCTCGGCCATCTTGAAGACGTCCTCACGCTTCTTGACGGAAGCGCCCAGGCCGTTGGAAGCGTCGAGGATCTCGTTGGCGAGACGCTCGGCCATGGTCTTCTCCTTGCGAGCGCGGGAGAAGTTGACGATCCAGCGGATGCCCAGAGCGGTGGAACGACGGGAGTTGACCTCCATCGGGACCTGATAGGTAGCGCCACCGACACGCTTGGGCTTAACCTCGAGCGTGGGCTTGACGTTGTCCATAGCCTTCTTGAAGGTAGCGAGAGCGTCGCCACCCTCGGACTTCTCGGCAACGATCTCGAAAGCGGTGTAAACGATGCGCTCAGCGGTGGCCTTCTTGCCGTCAAGAAGGACCTTGTTGATGAGCTGAGTCACCAGGCGGTTGTTGTAAACGGCGTCAGGCTGAACCTCACGACGATTAGCTGCTGCACGACGCGGCATGTGAAATCTCCTTAAGTGTCTACCGTGCGGCGCTTAGGCGGCACACGGCGAAAGTATCAAAACGTTATCTGGCTTATTTAGCCTTGGGGCGCTTAGCACCGTACTTGGAACGGGCCTGCATACGGTTCTGGACCGGAGCAGCGTCGTAGGCGCCACGGATGACGTGATAACGGACACCAGGGAGGTCACGGACACGACCGCCGCGGACGAGCACGATGGAGTGCTCCTGCAGGTTGTGGCCCTCACCCGGGATGTAGGCAGTAACTTCGATGCCGTTGACAAGGCGAACACGGGCAACCTTACGAAGAGCCGAGTTCGGCTTCTTGGGGCTCGTGGTGAAGACACGGGTGCACACGCCGCGCTTCTGGGAGTTGTGCTGCAGAGCAGCGTTCTTGGACTTCTTGGGCACGGAACGACGGCCCTGGCGAACCAGCTGGTTAATAGTAGGCAAAGCGTACTCCTTCTCGAATGATTCCAGCTTTCTGTAAAGTGCAACGGCTTGAATCGAGGGGTCAGCATCCCCCTACGAAACACGCAGTTCGATAG